>NZ_JBINJF010000021.1:0-77915 GCF_043951865.1 Halalkalibaculum sp. DA3122 | reverse complement strand
GTGACGGACCATCAACATCCACGCCTGCACAGGCTGCAGCGGGTGCCCCATTCACCGCCTTGAGTTTTTGGTTCCTTTTGGATCAAGCCAAAAGGAACACCTCTGTTGTAAAAAAACTGCTGCTTTTTTCCTGTTGGGGCTTCCTAATCACCTTCCCTGTTCATTTTAATGATCAAAAAAAATCACCGTATTGACTCCCATGGTATACGAATATTTCTCAATCGGATATGATATTTTACAGCCTGCCAGAGGGCGCAGGTACGAATTCAACATCGGATCGAGCTGCTTTTACCAATCGAACGTTATCTTTTGGCCGGTTTCCGCAGACTCATAAATTGCCATCAGAAGCCTTACATCGCGCAGCCCCATCTCCCCGGGTACCCGGCTCTCCCGGTCGTTGAGTACGCAATCCGCAAATGCATCCATCTGGAGCGCCTGTTGCGGAACATTCTGCAGGTTCATTGGCCCTTTATGCGTTTCGCCCTTAAGTCCCCCATAGCCGTACGCCGGTTCCAACCTGCAGAATCCCTCTTCGGTATCCACCTGGTGATAGTTGACGTTGGAGGCATAGCTGCTCTCCCCGTGCGCTTTGATCCCGCCCGGGAATTCAAACGTCCAGTAGATCGTCTCCTCTACCTCGCTAAAAAAATCGGGCCTGGTTTTTTTCGGGGTTCGGGCGGTCACCGACAGCGGCCGCTCTCCCATGGTATAAAGAGCAGCCTGGATTGCGTACAGGCCGACATCCATCAGCGGACCGCCCCCGGCCATCTCTTTGTCAATTCGCCAGCGGTTGGGATCAGTCAGCGTAAAGGAGAATCCACCGTTAATTTCACTGACGGGTCCGTAAAGCTCCTCCTGCCCAATCCGCATCACCTCCTGGTGGTGCGGCGTAAAATGCAGTCGATACCCCACGGAAAGTTTTTTGCCGGCATCCCGGCACGCCCGAACCATCGCCTCCGCATCGGGCACGGTCGTGGCCATCGGTTTTTCACAGATAACGTGCTTGCCCGCCTCTGCCGCCCGGATGGTATATTCGGCGTGCATGCTGTTGGGCAGCACTACGTAGATAATATCGATGTCATCATTATCGGCGATCTGATCGTAGGTTTCGTAGTTATAAATGTTGGACGCCGGGATGTTGTATTTCTCGCCGTACTTTTTCTCTTTGGAGGGCGTACCGGTTACCAGTCCCGTTAGTTTGCAGAATTTTGTCTGTTGCAGGGCCGGCGCAAGCTGTCCCATTGCATAGCTTCCAAGACCGACCAGCGCTATGCCCAGCTTCTCATCTTCAGGCAGGGCCTCCCGTTTTTGCCACTTCTGGTAATAGTACAAGTGGTTATCCAGGAACGGATTACCGGTAGAAATACCGGGAAATACCAGCGTGGCGCCCATTCCCAGCGAAATACGTTTTAGAAACTCTTTCCTTGAAAACCCGTTACTTTTATCGTCAAAACTCATCCCTTTTCTCCTTACGTTTAGTTCAACAGAAAGATTATATGTGGCGTTGAAAAACCATCAAATCACCGGTCGAAGGGAGTTGCACTCCCGTTTAAAGACCAGCAAGGTCGGTATTCAGCTATATCCCAACAAAACATAATTCAACACAATGATTTATCACAATCGTCTATGATCAGTATAATTACGCTTCGCCAAAACTTGGCATCTGCGCAGTGAAAGTACCGCCTCCCCTGGCCGGTGGAAACAAACCAGGTATGATGTACGAACTGACAGCCCGGCCTGATATCCGTGGTAGGTATCAGTCCAGTTCACGAAGCCAGATATTCCGGAAACTTACTTCATGGCTGTGATCCTGCAGCGATATCGGGGCTCCTCCTTCATAGGCTTCATATTCCGGGTGCCCGATATAGACAGTGGGTCCTTTCAGCTCCGCCTTGTGGTGGATCATAATCCCATTCCAAAAAACAGTCAGGTAGGCCGGTTGAGCCACGGTGCCGTCATCATTAAAGACCGGGGCTTCAAACACAATATCATATGTCTGCCATTCTCCCGGTGCTTTGGCCGCATTTACCGCGGGGATATGTTGCTTGTATATGCTGCCGGCCATCCCGTTTGAATAGGTTTCGTTATTGTAGGAATCCAGCACCTGCACCTCGTACCGATCCTGCAAAAAGACGCCGCTGTTACCGCGATCCTGCCCGGTTCCCCCTTCTGGTTCAGGGGCGCGCCACTCAATATGAAGTTGAACGCTTCCAAAATCCTGCTTGGTTTCAATTCCGCCGGTGCCGGGCTTTACCGTCATGGCGCCGTCGTTCAGCGTCCACTGGACTTCTGATCCGTCGGGGTGCTGCCATTGCGAAAAGTCCGATCCGTCGAACAGTACGATGGCATCAGAAGGCGGGTCTCCATAGGATGAACCCGGCTCCACCTTTTCTGGAACCGGTTCCCAAACTTCGGTTTCTTCCGGTTCCATCTGGTTGTCCTGGGCAACGCATGAGGTGACGAAAAATACCAGTGCTACTGAAAGAGCTACTGCAAATGATGTAAATTCAGTCATTTTATAAATTTATTGGTTCAAATTTGCACCAGTTAATCTATTTAAAATGAACGATAGTTGCAGCTCCTCATTTCGCTCCTTTTCCAAACCCGGGAGCTCACTGTTTGCGGTTACTTAGATTGATTGAGTGAGTGAGTGAGCCTGTGTGAGTCACCAAGTACCAGGTAATGCAAGACCGAAGGTACGACAGCCGGACGTTGTAACGGGCTGAATAATTGCACTAAAACCGGTCGATGTCTGCAGCAGATTAAACCGAGTCCGATTTCCAGACAGCTTCGTCTTCGTCGCTTGCAATGGAGCCTTCATATTGCCGAAATACGCGGTCGCCCAGTCTCCGCTCCATCCTGTCAACATAGGATCCCTGTCCCCTCTGCCGCGCGAAACGGCAAGCCCGGGCCAGCAGGTAAAGCACCAAAAATGTGACTAATGCAGCTGTTACCGTACTCACAGGCTGGTTGACGATGTTACCATAGATAGCCTGAATATACGCAACTGCCTGGTTGAGCTGCTCCAGCAGGTGATTGATGGCCTGTCCCCCATAACGGTCATTAAAGGCCGCGGCGGTCAGCGTGTTATAATCTTCAATGATCGAACCGATATTCCTGATACGTTCAGGAGCCCGAAATAGCTGCTGCAATGCCGGTAGAAACGAGTGTAGAGCAGCGCCCAGTTTCGCCAGGAAAGGTCCCTCTGCTGCCAGAACAATGGCCGTGCCCACTCCCGCCAACAGCTTAAACCCATATTCCAGGATAAAGAGCGCGGGTTTAAACAGTATTCTGGCTGCTTTTGGCCAATTCATAATTCAATATTTTGGAATCTGTTTCTACTTTAGCTTTACGCTGATTTCACATTGAACGCAGTCTCAAAGATAATAATTCTATTAGAGGTCATTGCAAAATCGTGGTTTACTCCCTTTTAAGAACTTTTCTCTTCCCCAGTTACGGTTCAAAAATCCGTAATTTGGGCATTCTCAAAAAGTTACTAAAAGCCTCTTCACTGGAAACGAGTTTTCCTATTTATGAACAAAACCAAAAGATTACCGATTGGAGATTGGCGAATTTGAAAGGTTATTTGTTGGATCCAGGATGGATACCATCCCTCATTAAATACAACGTATGTGGAGGAAATAGCGGAAAACCTTGTATTTGGGCTGCTCTTTCAGCCTTGCAAGTTGCGGGTACATCGTGTGGAAGCACCTGCCTGAGGAGGTCGTAATTATATAATTCCCGCTCTATTTGCTATTCCACATCAATCATTGTACCTTTGCGGCGTTCGACTTCAGAAGAACCAATTTTTATTGATTTTTACGCATGAATTTTCCCGCAAAATCCAACATCTATAGCGCCATCTGCTGCATGGACAACCACTGTATGCAGTGTTGCATGTGCTGTATGCGCTATGTCAGTTGGATGAAACGGGAAGCATATATTTGATCTTAAGCCGGATATAACAAACCGGGGACGATCTGGAGCCCACTCATCCATCAGGTGAGTGGGCGTTTTTGTTTGTGCCTTTCTTGCCGGTGGATGCAGATGCTCCTCCCCCCTCCCCTCCCAACACACGACCAATTCCATCACCCCAAAATCACAATCCACAACGAAGGAGTTATCTTCACCATGAAATATTTTTTACAAATCGCAATACTGGGTTTTCTACTCGGCATCTCGTCAAGCGGATTTGCCCAGGGTACCATCTCGGGTACCGTTACGGACGAAGCTTCAGGAGAAACACTACCTGGAGTCAACATTGTCATTCAAGGCACGACCACCGGTGCCGCAACCAACGTACAGGGCGAATATGAAATCAGCGGCCTCGAGGCCGGCACCTATACCGTACTGGCCCGGTTCGTGGGCTATGAACGGCAGACCAGGGAAGTCACCCTCGGTTCAGATGAGTCGGTGACCCTGGACTTTGTACTCAGCCAGGGGGCCGTAAACCTGGATGAAGTTGTCGTCACCGGAACCGGCGGACCGGTTGAGAAGCGAAAAATTGGTAACAGTATCGGTTCTGTCAGTGCTGAACAACTCGATAATGCGCCTGTCCAGAACTTCTCCGATGTTATCCAGGGACGGGTTCCCGGGCTCAACGGCATGCCCTCCAGCGGAGTTACCGGAGAAGGAGCACGCATTCGCATTCGCGGTTCCTCGAGCCTGAGCCAAAGCAACGAGCCGATCGTTTTTATTGACGGCGTTCGCGTTGACCGCGGCGGCGGGTTCGGTGGCCTGGTAAATGCCGGTGGCGGGGCATCCCCTTCCAGGCTTGATGACATCAATCCCAAGTCAATCGAGCGGGTTGAAGTCCTCAAAGGAGCAGCCGCCGCTACCCTTTACGGCACAGAGGCTTCCAACGGAGTAATCCAGATTTTCACCAAAAGAGGCCAGGTCAGTGATCCTCAATTCGATTTCCAGGTAACCCAGGGAACGATCAACTATCCCAAAACAATACCCGCCAATACCGGATTTGCCCGTACCTCGGCCCAGGCAGACACAATGAGCAAGTACCTGGGGCGCGACGTGCAACGGTATGAGCTGGTTAGTGAAAACTATACACACAAACTGTTCGAAACCGGGTTTCAGCAAGAATACTCCGGTTCTGTGAGCGGAGGAAGCGAGGGGATCACCTATTACGTTAACGGGCGATGGTCCGGCGAAAACGGGCCGCTGAGCGGTGAACGCCTCCCCTACCCCGAAGGCTTCGGTCCGAGGGCCAACGATGAGTTGAGCAGGGCTCAAGGTACGGCCAACTTCAACATTTTTCCCTCCGAATTTCTTCAGCTGCGCGTAAACAGTTCCTACACCAATTCCAACCTGGAGACCTTCCAGACCGGCAACAATCCCTCCGGAGTCACATCCGGCGCCATGCACAGCAAACCGGAGCTGGTGAACCACGACAATCCATCTGGTACCTCCTACAATTCAACCGTACAGGAACGCCTGCAGCAAACCGTTTCGCAGGAAGTCAACAACTTCAATGGCAGTTTCGGTGCCAATTACCGGCCTCACAAGAATGTCATCCTTGATGGTACGTTTGGCGTAAATTACACCAGCCAGTTCAGCGAATCGCGGCGGCCTTTCGGATGGAATATCAACAATTATGCCAGCGAGGAGACCGAAGGCGCCCGGCGCACTTCCGACCGATCCAACCTGAACCTGACACTGGATATCAAGGGCACCCTGAGTAACGACATAAGTCCCCGGTTCACCTCCACGCTGATTGCAGGATTACAGGGGTTCAAGGAAGAGACCGTAATCCGCAGTGGCGAGGCGCTTGAGTTTCCGGGTCCCGGGCTCAACGTTACAGGGGCATCGGCCATACAGTCTACTGACGAAACCTTTGTCGAAGAAACGGAAGTAGGCGTTTTCCTGCAGGAACAGATCGGATTTGACGACTATATCTTTGCCACGATCGGAGGCCGTTACGATACACACAGTGCGTTCGGCTCCGAATTTAACGGCGTTTTTTACCCGAAAACCTCGCTCTCTCTTGTTCTTTCGGACGCGCCGTTCTGGAACGGAGTACGACCGATCTCTTCGCTCCGTGTGCGTGCCGCCGTCGGTCAGTCCGGGCTACAGCCGGGTGCATTCGATGCCCTCACAACCTATACATCCCAAACTTCGGCCGGCGGGCCGGGTATCGTCCCGGAAAACCTGGGAAATCCCAACCTGAAACCCGAGATCTCAACCGAATATGAACTCGGGGTTGATCTCGGGCTGTATGACGAGCGCATCACGCTGGAAAGTACCTACTGGGATCGGACCGTACGGGATGCGCTGGTCCAGCGCCAGTTCGCTCCCAGCGGCGGATTCACGGCAACCCAGCTCGTCAATATCGGTGAGCTGAAAGGGCGTGGCGTGGAGCTCAGCCTGGATGCACAGGTAGTTGAATCGAACGACTGGAACGTCAACATTTTTGCCAGCAGCTCCTACTTGTGGGAGCAGATTACCTCCCTGGGCGGCGCTCCTCCTATCAAGGTGGGGGGCACGTATCCCCGATACCGGCAATTCCTGATTGAGGGATATGCGCCGGCTACCAACTTCGGAGCCCAGCTCCGGGAAACCCCGGAGGGTACCTATCCGCTTGACCGCCGGGGACTGCTGCAAGCGCTCGGCCGCAGTTACAGCTCGGTAGAAGCGGGGCAACCTGCCAGTCGACAGCTGGTGCTGGACTACCTCGCCTCCCTGACGCCGCAGACCGCCAGCCTGGAGGATCTCAACAACTTTGTTCTGCTGGCTGACCGGGACGGCGACGGCGACGCCCTGGACCATCATCTCGGGAAGCCGACACCCGACTGGCAGGGCTCGTTTGGCGGTTCCGTGTCATTCAAAAACTTCCGCCTTTCCACGCTTTTTGAGTACAAAGCGGGGAACTACTACGTCAACAACCTGACCGATGGATTCAGGCAGCGAAGTGCCGGTATTGGACGAAACACCCCGGCCTCCGCACGGGTGGAACGCGACTTTGTAACCGGCGGAGTGACCGACAACAACACAGCGGCAAACAACGCGGAAGTCCGACTGCAGGCGTCGGAGGAATGGTTAAACGAACTGCTCGCCCTCGACCCATTTGCCGGACTCAATACCATACAGCAGGCAGATTTCCTGCGTCTCAGGGAAGTAAGCCTCACCTACAACGTGCCTCAGGCCACGATCAACAAATTGAACGTCAGGAATCTTTCGTTGTCGATATCGGGACGAAACCTGGCGCTCTGGAGCAAATATCCCGGAATTGATCCCGAAGTAAACGCCATCGGTCGCGGCGGCGGAACCGACCTGGAAAACAACTTCCTGCTGGGAACCGATGCGTGGAACATGCCGATTCCGCGCGAAATCATCTTCACCCTCAACGTGGGAATATGACAAACTCAACACAGGTATTTCTAAACACTTATAAACGAATTCAATCTGCTATGTTTTACCCATTTAAAAAACTGAATAACAGACTTCTCGCGTCGGCGCTACTCCTGGGCCTCCTGTTTACGGGATGCGATATCCTGCAGGTAAACAATCCCAACAGCCTGGTGGAAGAAGACCTTGCCAATCCCGTGGCGGCCTCTTCCATCGCCAACGGCGCTGAAGCGACCCTGGTGGAAGGACTCGGCCAGATTCTGGCTCCCTACTCAACGGCCACCGACGAACTGACCTGGATCGGTACGCGGGACGGCTGGCAACAGCTTGACCAGGGACGGGTCAGCGAGCCCGTCAATGAATTTACCGACGCCTCCTTCCTGGCGTTATCGGAAGCCAGGTGGACCGCCGACGAGGCGATCCGGCGACTGGAAGAGTTCCGATCAAACGGCACGCTTCAAGACAAAACCAGCCTGATACGAAGCTACTTCTACGGGGCAGTCGTTTACATCACTATTGCGGACAGTTACGACAATTTCGTCTTTTCCGACCGTGAGGAGGCGGCCCCGGCAAAAGGGGAAGAAAACATGGACCAGCTTTACGATACGGCCGTCGGTTATCTGAATTCCGGTTTGGAGCTGACAGGCTCGAATACGGGCAACTGGGAGGCACGACTGCTCGCGGTGCGGGCGCGGGCCAAATTCTCACAATCGCTATGGAACAAGCTTAATCCAGATACAGATACGGGTAACCCCCTGGTCGAAAACAGTGAGGCATCCCAGGACGCTTCCGCAGCCCTGGCATTACTGGGGCAAAACGACTGGCGTTACCAGCTGGAAGTGACCCCTGAAACCGCCGAAAATGATCTGGCCTACCAGGTTAATGACCGGCTGGAGCTCCGCATCGGGAATGCCTATGCCGTGCCAACCGAAGATGGAACGCGGGTCGACAGCGTATCTCTCAGGGACCCGATTGACGACATCGCGGCTCCGGCCCTCGTCTCTGCGGTCAACGAATTTGTGAGTGCCAACCTGTACGCCAACTATACCCTGATCTCGGAACGCGAGCTTCGCTTGATCATCGCCGAGGATGCCCTGGCCGGCAACGACACGAATACGTTTGAAGACCAAATCAATGAGATCCGCTCTCTTGACCAGCTTTCCGAGTATACCGGTCAAATTCCGCCGGTCGAGTTGCTGGAGCACAGCCGGAGGGTAAACCTGTTCCTGCAGGGACGCCGTCTGGCCGACCACTACCGTTTTGGGTCAGATTCTCCAGAATGGGGAGCCAACCGGGATGAACCCGGAACCTTTTTCCCGATAACCATTACCGAAATTCGGGCCAATCCCAATATCAGTTTTTAGGATATAAACCAGACTTTCCACTCGCGGGGCGGGAACACGTATACGCCCGGCGGGTGAGAAAGGAATCTGAAGCGAGTACACATAATTACAGCTGTTAACGTTCAAAAACGACTCTGAATCATGACATACGCTAACGACTACACAAAATTAGGGATACTGCTTGCTGCGGTGTTACTACTGCCGACCAGTACGTTTGCCCAGCAAGATTACTACTTTAAGGATGATGCCACCTTTGACGAGGCTATTCCCACTCCCCAGGAGTTTTTCGGCTACGATATCGGTTCACACTATACCCGGCATGACCGTATTGTGGACTATTTCGAGAAGCTTGCGGAAGTTTCGGATAAAGCGTCGTTCCAGGTGATCGGGGAAACCTATGAGCATCGCCCGCAGGTGGTATTGACGGTCACATCCGCCGAAAATCATGCAAACCTGGAGCAGATCCGTAAAAAACACGCTACGGTGCTCGATCCCTCTGTGCCGGCACTCGACCCGGACACCGATCCCGCCGTGGTAGCGCTGGATTACAGCGTGCACGGCGATGAAACCTCCAGCGGCGAAGCAGCCCTGCTGACGGCCTATTATCTTGTTGCAGAACAGGGAACCGAAACGCAGACCTTCCTGGATGAGGCTGTCATACTGATCGATCCTGCCCAGAACCCCGATGGACGAGACCGGGCCGCCAGCTGGCACAACGGCTACAAATCTTTTCCCCCGGTGGCCGATCCCGCTGATCGCGAGCATGAGCAGGCCTGGCCCGAGGGGCGCACCAACCATTTCTGGCACGATCTGAACCGTGACTGGTTTGCCGTCACGCAGAAGGAAAGCGAACATCGCCTCGATTTTTATCACAAATGGTATCCCAACGTGCAGATCGACTTCCACGAGATGGGAACCAACAGCACCTACTACCTGGAACCCACCAAGCCGGTACGTACCTGGAATCCGATTGTCCCGGACTATCACTACGAAGTGCTGAATCCGCTGCTGGCGCAGTATCAAACGGAAGCGCTGGATGAGATCGGCTCGCTTTACTGGACCAAAGAGGTCTTTGATAACATCTCCCCGATCTACGGATCCACCTATCCCGATATCCAGGGCGGCGTGGGTATCACGTTTGAAGTGGGGAGTTCCCGTGGTCTCGTACAGGAAAGCACCTCCGGAGAGGTCACATTCCGTTCCACCATCCGAAAGCACCTGGTTACCGGAATTGCCACTGTAAGAGCTGCCGTAGGAGAAAAAGAAACTCTTTTTGAATACCAGAAAGATTTCTATACCTCCGCAATCGAAGAGGCCGGGCAGCAACCGGTCAGGGCCTATGTCTTTGGAGATGCCAATGATCGCACGCTGACCAACAAGTTCCTGGACCTGCTGCAGACGCACCGGCTGGACATCCACCAGCTCAGTCAGAATCTTGAGCTGGATGGCAAGCAGTTTCAGCGGGGCAACGCATATGTAGTACCCACCGAACAGGTTGGATACCGTACCATTCACGACATATTTGAACCCAATACCAACTTTCCCGACAGCGTATTTTACGATATCACCGCGTGGTCGCTTGTACAGGGCTACGGCATCAAATATGCCGAGTTCGAATCCAGTGACTACCGGGAGTACCTGGGAGAAACGGTCTCGAAACAACCTGAACAGACAGGGTCTGTTGTTGGAGGCTCTTCAGACTATGCCTACCTCCTGTCCTGGGACGACTATAACGCCCCGCCGGCTCTCTACCACCTGCTGGACCAGGATGTCCTTGCGAAGGTGGCATTCAAGCCGTTTACCTCGGCCACCAGCCGGGGACAAAAAGAGTTCGGCTACGGGTCCATCGTCGTACCTGTAAATGGGCAGGATATCAGCCGTGCAGCCCTGTTTACCAAAATCAAAGAGGCTGCTTCTTCATTCGGTGTCAACTTTTATGCGGTAGATACCGGCATGACGCCGTCCGGCATCGACCTGGGCAGTGGAAATATTCAACCGGTTAAAAAGCCGGAGGCGGCATTAATTATCGGAGAGGGTGTCAGTGAATATGAAGCCGGAGAAGCCTGGTTTCTTCTCAACAAGCACCTGCAGATGGGAGTAACACGCCTGGCCAAGACGACCCTCCGGGAAACCTCCCTGGATCGCTATAACAACCTGATTATGGTAGACGGAAACTACAGCGATCTCGATTCCAGTACTGTTGCCAAGATCAGGCGCTGGATCAACGACGGCGGCAACCTCATTACCGACGAAGGCGCTTCCGAATGGGTGATTGAGCAGGATATCGTTACCGATGATCTGCTGAAAACATATGAAGATAGCACGCGGAAGACCGTGCGCTACAATTATGAAGAACAATCTGACCGCTACCTGGCCAATACCATTCCCGGGGTGATACTGGAGGCCGATATAGATCCTTCAAACCCGATCGCGTTTGGGGTGCCCAGCCGGTCCCAGCTTTTCCTGAAAGACAGCAACACCTTCCTGAAACCGAGTGAAAACCCGTATTCAACGGTTGCCCGGTATACGGACGAGCCCCTGATCGGCGGTTATGCCAATGATGAAAATATCGACAAAATAAGCAATACCGCCGCTATTGTAACCAGCAGCGAAGGCAGGGGCAATGTCATCCTGTTTGCGGATAACCCGAACTTCAGGAGCTACTGGCACACCACCAGTCGTCTTTTCCTGAACGCGCTGCTGTTTGGGCAACACCTGGAAACCTACGACGTGTATTAATGCAGCAGATGGCTTTGCAAAACACTGGTTTCAAAGTCGTCAAAGTTAATGGTGTCTTAAAACCTCCGGGGTCTTCAAAACCCTGGAGGTTTTTATAATTCAAGTTTTATCACCTGTGTTAAGACGCTTTGTAGTTTGCCTCTGTTCTTCTAACTTTGCGAATAGTTATAACGGTCACCAGTCAATACTTTCATGATACGAACGGCTCAAAAAGAAGATCTCTCTGCCATTGATTACATCTACAACCAGGCGATATATGCCGGATTCTGCACGGGACATATTCAACCATTAAAAGAAGATCTGCGAAACAGGTGGTTTAACCGCCACAATCCGCATGAATATCCCGTCTATGTCTTTGAGGAAGAGGACCAGGTACTCGGATGGGCTTCACTTTCCCCCTACCGGGAGGGACGGGAGGCACTGAGGGAAACAGCTGAACTCAGCTACTATGTCGACTTTAAATACCACGGGCGGGAGATCGGCACCCAGTTGGTAGAACACTGCCTTGATCAATGCTCCGTGTTAAACAAGCGGGTACTGATCGCTTTTATCATCGACGGAAATGACGCCAGTGTCGGGCTGCTGGAAAAGAATGGATTTAATGAATGGGGATACCTGCCGGAGGTGGTTAAACATGAGGGGGAAATACGAGGTCAATCCATCATGGGGAAAGTTGTGGGATAACCATAAAAGACACGCTCACTGCAACGAATAATTCACCTGCTCCTGTAGTCTATTACCCTTTGTATCAACTCTGTAACCGTGTCGGGTTTGTGGCCCCGTTCCCGGTTCATCCCCCCTATCTCAAACGCAATGCGCCACTGATTTCGCAACATTTTTTGAGCTTGAAAAAACGTGTATTGGGGATCATAAATAATTGTGCTCTCGGATGTTACGCCATTGACCTCAAGAACTTTTATATTTTCGCCGTTTTTCAATTTTTCTTTGGATGGAACCCGCACATCCAGCCTTCCAAAATAAAAACCGTGCAGGTGAGAAGTGATATCATCCACCTGTTCAGCCAGTTCCCTGGTAGCGAGATGCGTGGCATCAAAAAACCGCGCGCCGCGTGCGTGGACCCCAAGCCTTACGAGGGGAATCTTCTCCCCTTTTTCCGGGACTTCGTAAAGATGATCCTGGTGTTCCCTCAAATGAATTTTGGCCCGTGACACCGCCTCGTCATCCCGCAGTATGAGTTCTTCGAGGGTATGTTCCCCATCTCCCGTTAATGTAAGCAGCCGCTTTTTTGTGATTGAGAGGATGGATCCCCTTTCTTCTTCCGGGTAACGGTAATAAAAAATTCCGAACTCTTCCCCGCTCGCATATTCCTGGATAATCAGTTCATAATCGATCCCTTGCAACATTTCCCGCAGCTGCTCCTCATCATGCAGCTCCTTCACCCCGGTGCCCCGCTGCCCGACATCCGGCTTTGCTATCACCGGAAAATTCAGCTGTTGCTCCTCGATAAATTTTTCGGCTTCAGCAACCTTTTCCCGGTCTTCCAGATCGGACGATATTTTCCTGAAGGCGGGCACCACTCCACTCGCTTTGAGGCCTTCCAGTATGTCAGACTTGGATTCCCCGATGAATCCCCCGCCCGGGATACCGGGATTCGCAGCCGTAAAGACCGTAAGGGACCGATGTTTGATGCCAAGATAGGCGATATAACAGCATATTGGTGCATAGATGATGTATGGCGACCAGTACTCCCACCTGGTGAGCCGGCGCCAGCGGGAAAGTACCATTCGTCGACCCCGCCAGGTGACCGCCGGCAAAATGAATTTTACGAACAGAAATAGTAAAAGGATGATGACCGGGATCACCCATATTGCGTATTCCTGGTATACCTGGAAGTAACGAAGCAGTTCGGTTCCCACCAGCATCGAAATACCGACCAGAAGAGGCGTCCAAAGTATCCCGGCAAGCAGAAAATAGAAAGCAAACATAAACAGCCTCATTCCTATCATGCCGGCACTGAAGTAGGTGGGAAAGCGGCTGCCCGGTATAAAGCGACTGCCGATAATAATCATCGGTCCCCGCACTTTGAACCAGTCGGCACTGCGTTCCAGATCTTTTTCCGAGACGAACCACCTGAACGGCGCCCGGCGTATGGCCGGTTTCCCGATCCACCGACCTATCAGGAAGATGGCGAAATCACCGATAACGATACCCATAAAACAGGCCAGTGTAGCCGGCACAAACCCGATAATCCCGCGTGCTGCAAGCAGTCCGGCACCAATCCCCCCCAGATCTTCGCTGATGAAGGTGGAAAAGATGATGATGAGCATCAAGATATAGAGAGTCAATCCCTCTACCTTGGCAAAGTTGATCTCCTTGAACGGTTTTTGGGATTCTCGTACCCGTTCTTCCGGCGCCTCTGAGTAGGTGAGGGCTTGGCCGGTCTCTACCTGACGGATAAATTCGTTGATATCTCCTGATATTTTCCCGGCCCTCGTTTTAACGATGGCATGTCCCCCCTCATACAGTATCAGCTTGCTCTGCGGCACCAGCCGGTGATGTTCATTGGCAGCAGCCAGTGGCACAAGCCCGTCTTCTTTTCCGTGTTGAATAAGCATCGGTTTTTTATACTGCTTCAGGTACGTTCGCAACGGGCGTTGATCGGAGTCGTAAAACGTGCGTGCATAGGGTACGTTTACGGGAATATCGCTCAGCAGACCAAAATGTGGAATTGCTTCATGCATCAGCCACACGAGGAACAGCTGCCCCCCGTGGACCGCATGGTTCAGGTGGTAGCTGCCCAGCAGCTCCAGCTCCTGCACGCCTATGCCGGAAAGCATCACGATGGAGGATACGCGTTCGGGAAAGAGGTGCGACATCTGTATGGCAACCCCCGCCCCCATGCTGTATCCTACGAGGTGGGCGCGGTCGATTTCCAGGCTATCCAGCACCTGGTCCATGTATACCGAGAAAGACTTCATGGAGTAATCCGGTATTTCCCGGCTTGAGGCATCGTAGCCCGGGAAGTCCGGGGCAATCACCCGGTTCCGGGCAGACAGCGTCTCAACCAATTCCGGTAAAAAAGGAACGCCCACCGGACTCCCGTGCAGCAGGAGAATCACCGGAGGCTTTTCCTCATCCCCTCGGTATTCATCCCGATAGGCAATTTTAAGCGGCTTGCCTGTCAGTACCGAGTCGCCCTCAACCTGGTTCACCGTCAAATGCTGCTGGCCGGGTTCCAGGTCGTGGTTGTCGGGCTGCAGGTATTGCCATACATGGGAGAGAAAGAGCAGGCCGATGTAGATGATTGCTACACGTTTCCATCCCTGAAACCAAGAAAAACGCTTGTCATCCATTTATCTCCTGTCTGAAGGCTTACCCCGTCGGCCGGTCTTGCAGCTGCGTTTCGTAGCGGAGGGTGGAGGGAGCCACGCCAAAATATTCATCCGGGGTGTAGCCCTGAATTCTGAGAATAATCGCTATTAACGCGTAATGGTGTACCGTATGGCTTATCATAAACTGAAGTTCCCGCCCGAAACTGGACCTGCTCCAGCAGTAATCTCCGCGTTCGCCAATTTCATTGTTTTTTATCAACAGTTTTTGATCCGCACCAGCTGTTAAGGCTTCAAGCTGACCGGCGACCTGCTGTGCGACCGAAATGGCATGCAAGCGGTCGGTTTCAAGCTCTTCGTCCCGTTTGCGTGCATCGTAGTCGACCCTGCCCTCGGAATGGGACAACAGGGCGATATAGTGCTCGAGCACGTGCCGCATATGCCGACCGACACCACTTTTGTGATGGGGGGAGTCAACATTTACGTACAGGTCATCGCTGATATCATCTAACAGCGAGATTCCCTGCTCTACAAAATGAATGTTTGTGGCTGCGAGTGCTCCTGCTTCATTCATATATTTTCTGCCTGCCTTTTACTACCGGTCGAAATTGATCGCTGACGCGCCGGTGCAACCGCCGGGCCAGTACTTTCCTGTCGTTGTCACTCACTTTTTTACTGCCGAACTTAACAACCGCACGGATTGAAGGCAATGTGAGCATCTTGAAAAAATGGTCCAAAAATGTCATGTCTCCCCACCAGCAGACCCACTCCTCTGCGGATTTCTCTGAGCCGGGTGTGGCGTAAGTAATTGATGCGTAAGATACAGGAAAATTCCGAGAGGCCGCATACTGGAGCAATGAAGATTTAAATCTTTTTACCTTCTCCCCTTTGGTAGTTGTTCCCTCCGGGAAAATGATAATCCCCTGCCTGCTGCTAATATTTTCCTCAATCAAACGATTTACCCTGGGAATATCTCTTTTCAGCGTCCGGTTGATAAATATGACATTGATGTCCTGGGCCATTCGACCGAGCAACGGCCATGACCTGACCTCGCTTTTGGCCACAAATACACAATCCGTGGTGATAAAAAAAGGAAGAACATCCAGGTAGCTGAGATGATTGCACACCATAAAGAAAGGAGGTTCGGGAGGCATTCCCTCCACTTCAATATCCAGGCGAATAATGGCAGCGGCACTTTTAGCCCACCGGCGGACCATCGCGTTGCGCCATGTAATGGAATCTCTGCCTGCAAGTAACAGGAAGCCTCTTCCCGCCAGGTATCCCAAATATAGTCCCACGGTAACTGTAAAAAAACCTACGGAGCGGGCCAAGACCCTCAGGTATGCCATCTGATATTTTTTGCTACTTGAAAAAAAGCGTTCGCGTTCGTTCATCCAGTGCCTCGGTATCAAGTATAACAAGATAATCAATTGTTTTGAACTCTCGATCGATAGCCGGAGGACTACAGACTTTGGCCCCGAGATCCATGTAGAGACGGAAAAGCTGGGGGAGTTTCACTTTTTGGGAGTCAACAGGATCGAAATCTGCAGGCGGGCACCGGTAGTCTGGCCTGGTTGGCACGTACAGCTGGCCATGGGTCAAGTTGTTTTGCTCCAGGTATTCCATCACCAGCCAGGCTTCCCGGGGGTCCTGGCTGGTGATGGAACAGCAGCCAAAAAGATACCGACTGTCGGTATGCGTCATATATTTTGCAATTCCCCGCCACAGCAGGTACAATACACGCCCGCTGCGGTGCTCTTTATGGATGCATGCGCGCCCGACCTCCACAGATTTTTCCAGAATACTGGGGGGAAGGGAATGTATCTGATACTCGTGCTCGGTATAAAACCCGTTGTTCTGCCGGGCCATGGCATGCGTTTGCATACGATAGGTGCCGATAACTGCACCACTGCTCCGCTCAATCACCACCAGGTGGTGACACTGCCTGTCATAGGGATCGACATCGCGTTCCAGCTCGTACGATTTGTCCAGTCCCTCACCGAGCTCCAGGTTAAACACGTTAAAACGGAGACGCTGGGCCGCCTCCAACTCACGTTCATCCCGGGCAAAGCGTACCAGGTAGCGGTTGTTATCTACCAGATTATGAGGAAGCCCCTGCATCATATCAATTCATTGATCTTCGAAACGCGGGCTTGGCACCCCGGTCTCGTGAAGCACCAGACCCTGAACAAAAAGATATCGAACAGATATCACAAAATGGTGACCAAGTCACAAATCGTAAATAAAGCAGAAGTGCTATAAAGGGCAATAAACCGGACACGTCGCTGCGCTACTTAAAGAATCGATTATGATCGTCTGTCTGGTGCTGCTCTTCCCATAATTACTGAATGGAAGTAAGGAATCGCGCTACCGGTGGCCATGGCGTTCAAGCCAGGCCTTCAACGCCCTGCTGACCAGCGTGGAGTAATAACTTCCATTTTCATCCGCTATATTTTTCAGGCGCTGTACAAGGTTGACCTCCAGGTAATAGCTGACCACCTTTTTTTCAGGCGTCTTCTCCTTTTCGTCGTAGGGTTTAAACGCATCCGGTTCCCCCTCTTGTTCCTTATCCAGTCGGATACTGATCTTCTCCTCCTCTTCGCTCTCACTCTCCGGTATCTTTTGTTTTTGGGGACGAGCGTTTATATCACGGATAAATGAATAACTCGCGGAGTTGACATTAAATCCGATCGGCGTACTACCTAAACTCTTCTTCTTATTATTCATGGGATTAATGCCCATTTTTAATCTCTTTAGCCAACGCCATATAATCCTGTGCCCCATAGCTTTCCGGAGCGTATTCAAATATTGTTTTATGGTGGCTGGGAGCCTCGGCAAGCGCCACATTATCCCGTATCAGTGTCTCAAAAACCTTGGCGCCGAAATAATCCCTGATATGTCCCACCACCTCGTTATTTAAATTCTTGCGGCCGTCAAAAAGGGTACAGATGATGCCTGATATCTCGATGTCGGAATTCAGGCGCTGCTTTACCACCTTGATTACATCCATCAGTTTTGACAGCCCGTGGAGGGCCAGATATTCAGACTGAAGGACAATAAAAATTTCACTGACCGCCGTAAGGGCATTAAGCGTAAGCAGGCCCAGGTTGGGCGGACAATCGATCAGCACGTAATCATATTCATTCAGGTTGTCGAGGCTGTGCTTCAGGAGCGTCTCCCGTGCCGGTTCATTGGCAAATTCCATCTCTGCCCCCGACAGGTCGATGGACGCGGGCAAAATGTCAAACCCATTGTGACTGATCAGTGCCTCCTCGGGTGGTGCACTGCCCTTTAAAACGTCATAAATGGTTTTGTCAATACGTTGAGAGTTCATCCGCAGCGAATAAGTTAAATTCGCCTGGGGATCGAGGTCCACAAGTAACACTTTTTTCCCCTGCAGGCACAAGCCGGCACCCACATTGATCGTTGATGTTGTTTTGCCTACCCCGCCCTTTTGATTGGTAAAAGCGATAGATCTCATAGCCGTCTGTAAATTGTTTATTTAAAACCGTTTGTAGATGTTTCTTCTGTCTTCTTTTATTAAAAGAAAGCAAACAAAGAATTTTGTTACAAACTTTATAGAATTCTAATGTAATAAATCGTAAAACGCCTGGAATATACTGTATAGCCGGTGGAAAAATTACGTGTTTCCGTGGTTGAAACCCCAAGGTTTATTATTAGGGCTTTATTAAAAGGATTTTCGAAACCGATGTTTTGGCCAACACCTGTATTTTTGCAAATCTCTCTAAAATACAAAAGGCGTCCCATTTGCATGAGACGCCTTGCTGCCGTTGGTAATCTTTCTTTTACATTTGACTATAACGCGGCTGCGATTCGGGCTTGGGGTATACATACTGTTCAAGTATCTCCTGCAGCTGGGCCCGTCCCCGGTTGATCCGCGATTTAACGGTGCCCATCGGATTTCCTGTCATTTCTGAAATCTCTTCATAGGAAAGTTGCTGAATATCGCGCAGCACCACCACTTCCCTGAAGTTTTTATTCAGCTTCATAAGGGCTTTCTTTAGCTGCTTAATGCACATTTTTTCGTGCAGGGAATCGTCTTGCAGAATACTGTTGTCCTCCAGATCCATTTTTCGATCTTCCGGGTCACCCGGATCTTTGTGAATGGTCACAGTCGTCATCCTCTTCTTTTTCTTATACAAACTTTTGGCAAGGTTAAGTGCGATGGTATACATCCAGGTCGAAAATTTGGCAATTCGTTCATAGGAATGTCGGCTTCGGTACACCCGGAGAAACGTCTCCTGCACCAGATCTTCGCAGTCCTGGTGGTTGTGGGTATAGCGATAAAGAAAGTTGTGAAGGCGGTCGGTGTACCGTTCAACCAGCAGGTTAAATCCCTCTTCATATCCTGCCTGAAAATGTTCCATCAGATCTTCATCACTGTAATCTTGCAGTTGGCTTCGTGTAAGAGCTTCCATAGTCGGAATCCCCGGTTTTATGTTGCGATTCACTCGTTTAAAGCGAAAACCAACGGCCCGATAAATACAGATCGAATCAGTTGATAATTCGCTTGATCAACAAGAGAAGAATCGTCGTGGGATCCACGGAGGTAAATCCTTTGGCAGCGCGGTCGGCGTCAAGCAGTGCTTCGAATACGCGAGGCATATCGCGAAGCTCATATTTCGAGGCATCCTGCCAAAGCTTGTTGAAGTACCAGCTGTTGCTGACTCCCATCGCTTCCTGGATTTCTGCCTTGGTATTACCCTTGGCGGCAAGACGTCGAATCTGCCAGACATTTGAAAACACGCTGTAAAAGAACCCCACGGTACGAATGATTTCTCCCGTGTCTGTCTTAGAGTGTTGCAACATCTGTTCCGCTATGAAAAGCGACTGCTCCAAATCACGTGAAAGGAGGGCATCTTTGAGCTCAATCGCCCCATACTCTCTGTAAAGGCCGATAATTTCTTTAACGTCGCTTTCGTCAATATTTTCAGAAGTGTCTACAAAAGTACACACTTTATCTATTTCTGTGGACACCAACTGCAGGTTTTGACCCACAAACTGGGCCAGCATCTGGGCGGCACCTGGAGATATTTTTTTGCTGTGTTCGCGCTGTGTCCACTCAATGATCCAGTCGGGCAGCCGCCAGTCGGGGATCTCCTTGAACTGGTAGAAGCCCACATTCTTATTTTTCTGAATTGCTTTCCCAATTTTGGTCCTCCCGTGCGGCTTCTTGGAATCAAAGATTACCAGCAGAGTGGTCGGATTGGGATTTTCCAGATAGGGCAGCAGGTCGTTGACAGTGCCACCCCGGCCGTCGGACGATGCGGTGGCAGTGCCCAGGTTGCCGAAATCGCGGAGTACCACCACGCGGTACTCGGCCATCATCGGATAGCTTCGAATCACCGAGAGAAGTTTTTCAGGCGTAATATCCCGCCCGTAGAGAAGATCAAAGTTGAAATCCCGGTTCGTTTCGGGAACAAGCGACTCGGTAGCCTTTTCCAGCCGATCGAGAAAGAACTCCTCTTCCCCGCAGAAAAAGTATACTGGTTTGCGGTCATCGCTCTTGAGCGCCTGCAGGGCATCCCGAAATTTTTCTATGCTGGTCTTTTTAGCCATGGCTGGGAAAATCTAAATTAGTCAGTCCAAAATCCATTTTTTCGACTAAAAATGATTGAATTTGAGAGTTGTTTTCCTGCGGAAAAACAGAGTTACATGCTAAAATTCGCCACGCTTAGCTATACGACAACAAGCTTATAGCATTTGTTAACCATGTTCCAAAGGCCGAAGATCAACCCTTTTTTCGATCCGGTTTCGTTCAAAATAGAGAGGCCCACCCAGTCAATATGTTCTTTTAACGCCCGTCTTTATCTTTAGGGGCCTTTGCAGAACCTGCCATTTTGTTGGGAGGCGGTTGTTCCACCGACCTTGGCGACCTTTTAACGGGAGCACAACTCCCTCAGAACGAGGAATTGAGGGTTTGGCAAAGCCCTTTTTTAGAAAAGAGGAATGCATTAAGGGCGCAGCCGACCCAGCATCCGGGGAAATGGAATCGTCTCACGCACGTGATCGAGTCCGCAGAGCCATGCCACGGTGCGCTCCAGTCCCAATCCGAAGCCGGAGTGCGGTACGGAACCATAACGGCGTAAATCGAGGTACCAGTTGAAGAGATCTTCCGGCAGTTCGTGCTCCTCAATCCGCTTTTTCAGGGTTTCCAGGTCATCCTCGCGCTCACTGCCGCCGATGATTTCGCCGTAGCCCTCCGGTGCCAGCACGTCACAGGCCAGGGCCAAATCTACATCTTCGGGATCCCGTTTCATGTAGAACGCTTTGATTTCGGCCGGATAGCGATGCACGATAATCGGGGTTTCGTACTGCATCATAAGGATCGTCTCGTCACTGCCGCCGAAATCGGTGCCCCATTCAAAATTCAGCGCCGACTCTTTCCAAGTCGGGATATTGCGCAGATCCTCTTCAATCTGGTCCATCCGCTCGGCAATCTCCCGAATGCGTTCATCGATCTGGGCTTTGCGCCACTTTTTGGCCGAGCCCCGCTCCTTCCGGATCTCCTCTCGCTCCTTCTCCAGCTCGCCGTATTCCTGCTTTCGATCCTCCGTCATCTGTTCCAGCAGGGCAGCCGTTTCATCGCTTTTGAGGGTCTCAACAGCCTCGGAATAGGAGATGCGCGGGAACTCATTATTTACAACCGACTCGAGGGCCGCTGTATCCCGTTCTAGAATATCAAGCTCTCTGGAGCGTCGGTCGAGCACCTGCCCCACAATCGCCTTGATAAAATTCTCTGCCAGATCCATATTCATCTCCAGGTCGTAGTAGGCCATCTCCGGTTCCACCATCCAAAATTCAGTTAGATGGCGGCGCGTTTTACTCTTTTCGGCACGAAATGTGGGGCCAAACGTGTAGATGAGTCCATGTGCCATCGCCATCGCCTCCCCATACAGTTGTCCGGATTGTGTGAGATACGCCTTTTCATCGAAATATTCCGTTTCGAACAGCGTGGTGGTGCCTTCGGCGGCGTTGCCTGTAAAAATCGGGGCGTCCATCTGAACAAAATCGCGCTCCTGGAAAAACCGGTGAATTGCCCAAATAATTTCATTGCGCACCCGCATGGCGGCCCACTGCCGCTGGGAGCGCAGCCACAGGTGGCGGTTCTCCATCAAAAAATCGACCCCGTGCTCTTTGGGAGTGATCGGGTAATCCTCGGCGATCTGGTGAACCCTGATATCAGAAACGTGCATTTCGTATCCCCCGATACTGCGCTCGTCCTTGACAATCCGGCCGGTTACCTCCAGCGAGCTCTCCTGGCGCAGGGAGTCTGCCGCCTGCCAAACGTTTTCAGCCACATCCTCCCTTGAAACAACGCACTGGCAGATGCCGGTGCCGTCCCTCAGCTCCAGGAAATACAAGTTTTTGCTGCTCCTGTAGTTATAAACCCACCCTTTGAGCGTTACATCCTGATCTTCGTGATCGGCTAGATTTTTAATATAGATCATTGGCACCAAATTTAGCTGATTTTTTACAGTCGTTCATGTATGTGAAATGCCGGGTAAATTGAGGCAAAATGTATCCAAGAATAGCAGTTATTACAAATACAATCAAAGGAACAGGTAGCGGGTTTTGATGGAACCGGGGTTAACGGAGTACAACTCCCTCGGAACGAGGAATGGAGAGTTTTGCAAAGCCCTCTTAAAAGGGGCTGGAACATCGGGGTATTTTTCCTTTTAATTGACCGCAATAGTTTTTAATCTTGGAACTTATTTGTATTGTCGATATATGAATTGGAAAACGATTTAAGCAGATATTCAGCTCTAATGGCTTTCAACAAGAATATTGTCCTGGAATCTAAAGAGGACGGAAAATTGCGACGGAGTATTTTACATGACGGATCCGGTCAGCTCACCTACGAGATCCGGGAAATTGTTGCGTTCGCCAATAAAATAAAGGAGCTGGGTGTCTCTATAACGTGGGAAAATATCGGCGACCCCATCAAAAAGGGAGAAAAGCTGCCCCGGTGGATCAAGGATATAATTATTGACCTGGTGGAAGACGACAGCAGCTACAGCTACAGCACCACACAGGGCAATCCCGAAACCCGCCGTTTTCTGGCAGATTTGGTCAACGAGCGTGGAGGCTGCCAGATTACCGAAGATGAAATTATCTTCTTTAACGGACTCGGGGATGCCGTCGGCAAGATATTTGGCTACCTTAAGAGGGAAGCCCGGGTTATCGGCCCCTCTCCTGCCTACTCTACCCACTCCTCGGCTGAAGCGGCCCACTCGGGGTATAAACACCTGACCTACAAACTTGATCCCGATAACAACTGGATGCCGGATATTGAGGATCTCAGAAACAAGGTGAAATACAACGATTCGATTGCCGGTATGCTAATCATCAATCCCGACAATCCCACGGGAGCTGTATATCCCCGGGAGGTGCTGGAGGAGATGGTGGCTATTGCCCGGGAACACCGGTTATTTATGATCTGCGATGAAATATATGCCAACATTATCTACAACGGGTCGGATACCGCTTCCTTGAGCGAGGTAATCGGCGATGTACCCGGCATGGCGCTGCGCGGAATTTCCAAAGAATACCCCTGGCCGGGTGCACGCTGCGGTTGGATCGAGGTCTTCAACCAGGACAAATACCCGGCGTTCCAGACTTATATAAAAACACTGATCAATGCAAAGATGCTGGAGGTCAGCTCCACCAACCTGCCCCAGCTCTCCATTCCCCGGGTGATGGGAGATCCGCGGTACCGAGACCATCTGGAGCAGCGCAAGCAGATGTTCCGCGATCGCGCGCGGCAAGCCTACGAGATCTTTTCAACAGTGGATGGAATCCAGGTTATCAAACCGCAGGGTGCTTTTTACATGACGGTGGTATTTGACGAAGAGATCCTGGACAATACGCAGTACCTTCAGATAGATGATCCCCGTATCCGCGAACTGGTTGAATCCAACGTTCTGGAGGTAAAGCTGGACAAACGATTTGTCTATTACCTGCTCGGGGCCACCGGCATTTGCGTGGTACCTCTCAGCGGATTTGCCAGCAACAGAAACGGGTTTCGCCTTACTCTCCTGGAAAACGACCCCGATACGCGCACAAAAACCTGGAATACGATCGCCGCAAATATCGAATCCTACCTTTCCTCTTAATTTTTATTCGATTTATTTGTTGACTTCCTAATTTTTTTAGGGGATATTTGCATTCGATTTAAACGAAACAAATAAAATACATCGACGAAAAAGCAGATCTGAGCCCCGTTACAGCATTTTAGGACCGCCCTTCTCTTCTCCTAATTAATTTATGTCGTATAAAACCATTTCCTCAGTTAGTACTGACCAAAGTAAAAATTAATTTATTTTTTTAGTTGACAATTAATTTTAAGCTAAATACTTTAGGAACTGTTTTGAGAGATCAAAACAACTTTAGGTTAAAACTCAATCTCAACTAAACTAACTGGACAATGATTAAATACTGCATACTGATCCTGTCATTTTTATTGACCGGGGTAACAAGTGCATTTGCTGCAGAGTCCGCCGCCCTTCAGGACGCTGTCACGCAAACCAATATCAACTACGTTTGGACTATTCTTGCCGCAATTCTGGTCTTCTTTATGCAGGCCGGGTTTGCACTTTTGGAAGCCGGGTTCTCCCGCTCTAAAAATGCAGTCAACATCATTATGAAAAACTTCATGGATGTTGGTGCAGGCGGATTGGTCTTCTTTATTCTTGGTTTTGGCCTGATGTTCGGTACCTCCGCCGGAGGGTGGATCGGTACGGACGGGTTTTTCCTTTCCGGAATTGAAGGTCAAGATCAAACATGGACCTGGGCATTTTTCATTTTTCAGGCCGTATTTGCGGCAACCGCCGCTACAATTGTGTCAGGAGCAGTGGCTGAACGGACGAAATTCACTGGCTATCTTGTCTTTTCGATCCTGATTACAGGTGTAATTTACCCCATTTTCGGGTCTTGGGCCTGGGGTGGTCTGTTTAATGGAAGCGGGTGGTTGGAAAACCTCGGCTTTATCGACTTTGCCGGTTCTACGGTCGTACACTCGGTAGGTGGATGGGCAGCACTCGCTGGTGCCCTGGTCGTGGGACCCCGCGTCGGCAAATATGATGAGAACGGTAATCCCCAGCATATTCCCGGTCACAGTCTGCCTTTTGCCGCTCTTGGAGTGTTTATCCTCTGGTTTGGCTGGTTCGGGTTCAACGCCGGATCTACCACGGCGGGAGATACAAGCATCGCCCTTATCGCCATGAACACGTTCCTTGCAGCCGGTGCCGGTGCCACATTTGCCATGATCGTCACCTGGTTGAAAGATGGAAAGCCGGATGCCCCGATGACGATTAACGGTGTACTTGCCGGACTGGTGGGTATTACCGCTGGTTGTGCAAATCTTAGCCCGGGGTTCGCAATTATTGCCGGGGCCATTGCAGGTATCATCGTTGTGTACGCCTCCGAATGGCTTGAGAAGTTCGTTGACGATCCTGTAGGCGCCATCGCCGTTCACGGAGTTTGTGGTGCATGGGGAACGCTTGCAGCCGGACTTTTTGATACGACGGCCGGACTTTTTGGGACCCAGGGATTCGCTCCCTCTATCATAGGAATCCAGCTGTTGGGTATTGCAGCCGCCTTCTTGTGGACCTTCCCGATTAGCTACGTCCTGTTCAACATTATTAAGTCTACGGTCGGACTTCGCGTCAATGGAAAGCTTGAAGCGAGGGGACTTGACCTCCACGAACACGACAACCGTGCCTACCCTGAATTCGTTGGAAGCGACGAATTTATCGAGGGTGAAATCTAATTCTCACAAAAAAGAAGTCGACGGGAGTTTACTTGGCGGTTACTCCCGCCGGCTTCACATAAATGTTCAACCACTGTACTAACCAATGATTAAACATTCTATCACAGGAAATA
Source organism: Halalkalibaculum sp. DA3122 (assembly GCF_043951865.1). Classification (NCBI taxonomy): domain Bacteria; kingdom Pseudomonadati; phylum Balneolota; class Balneolia; order Balneolales; family Balneolaceae; genus Halalkalibaculum; species Halalkalibaculum sp. DA3122. Next base: position 52,279 of record NZ_JBINJF010000021.1, on the reverse strand, counting down.
TTATGACTAAGAATACCAACAACAAGTTTTTTAAATATTTATTGACCGGACTTTTTGTAGTTCTTTTTAGCATACAGTTCAAACCGGTTCAGGCACAGGAACTGGACACGGGAGTGGATCTCTACAGCACCTATGTATGGCGTGGTGTTGCGTACTCGGGTCCCTCCATTCAACCATATGTTGAATTCAGTTCCGGAGGATTTGCTCTTGGTGCCTGGGGTTCCCAGGGGATCGACGGCTCGGTAGCGGACGGGACCGTTGGTTTTCAGGAAATGGACCTCTATACCGGCTACACCTTCGATTTCGGATTAAGCCTCGGGGTCACCGACTACTGGTACCCTGGAGCCACTACGCCCTTCTTTGAGGAGGACAGTCACGCCTTTGAATTAAATGGCGGATACACCGTCGGCGATCTCTCCCTCTCTGCAAATTATATTTTCGCGGGAGGTGGATCTGCCGGTGATGACGTCTATTTTGAACTGGGCTATTCTGCCGGTGGAGCCGATCTTTTTGTCGGTGGAGGTGACGGCTGGCACTCCTCGGATGGAGAATTCGATATCGTTAATGTCGGTATCGGCACTTCAAAAAATATCGAGGTTACCGAGAGCCTGACCGTTCCGCTCAGTGGATCGGTTATCCTGAATCCGGACACCGAACAGCTCTATATCGTTGTTGGAGTGTCTCTATAGACCGTTAAATAACGTTACCTGATGGGAAAATTTTATCATTTTCCCGTTCAACCACACATCCGCTTGCAGTACTTAACCGTCTGTGGGCGGATGTTTTTTATATCTCGATTATTTGCCAACCGACCCGGGATTCACAAAAACAGCATTTTTCAGAGCACCCAATCAATTGCGAATTATCCGGCTAAAAGGTATCCTCCATCAATCTGCACCTTCAGGTATTAGCAACGCTTCAGAATAGAGTTCTGTATTAAAGAAATTTTCTGCAAAAGCTTTGATCTCCCCCGCTTCCACCTGGTCGATCTCCGCGATCAGCTCATCGATTGTGATATAACGGTTATAATACAGTTCGCTTTTCGCCAACCGAGACATCCTGTTGCTCGTACTTTCCAGCGACAGCACCAGCTTTCCCTTCAACTGCGCCTTGGCTTCCTGCATCTCCTGTCCGCCGATGGTCTCCTCCTGTAATTTCCGGAGCTCTTTATCGATTAATTCGCGTACGTGATTCACATATTCCAGATCGGTTCCCACATAGATTCCAAACAACCCGGTATCCTTGTAGGACTGGTTAAACGTGTTGATTGAGTAGCAGTAGCCAAACTTTTCACGAATATTCTGGTGCAGCCGGGAGCTCATCCCCCCTCCCAGCACGGTATTGGCCAGCAGCAGCCGGTATTTGTCGCGGTGATCGAAATCCAGGCCTCTTCGCCCCACAATCAGGTGGGTTTGCTCGATAGGCTTGGTATAGGTCTGCCGCTGTGGTTCATACTCATTCAGGGGTTGCTCCTGCTCCTTTTTCTCGCGTGCCGGTAACTCCCCGAAGTACCGGCTCACCTCATCCACCACCCGTTCATGCTCCACGTTGCCGGCAACTGCCACCAGCAGATTCCACGGCTGGTACCGGTCATCCATATAATCGTACAAGTCGCTGCGGTCAAAACTTGATACGGTGTCTTCATAGCCGATCACCGGCCGCCCGAGCGGGTGATCCTTGAACACGCTTCCACTGAACTCCTCAAAGAGGTAGTCATCCGGGCTGTCGCGGTACATTTTCATCTCCTCGATGACTACTTTTTTTTCTTTTTCAATCTCCTCTTTTGGAAATGTGGGATGAAGTACCATATCGGCAAGAACATCCAGGGCGCGATCAAGCTTCGTATTCAGACATCGGGCATAGTAGCAGGTATATTCTGATGAGGTGAATGCATTCAGATACCCGCCCACCGATTCCATGCTCATCGCTATATCATACGAAGAGCGGCTTTCCGTACCTTTGAACAGCATATGCTCCAAAAAATGGGTAATCCCCGCCTGGGCGGCGGTCTCGTTTCTGCTCCCCGTTTTGACCCAGATGCCGGCAGTAACGCTTTTTACGCTTTCGATATTTTCGGTAACGATCGTCAGGCCGTTATCAAGATCTGTTTTTTCAACAAAATCAATTTCATTCACATTGCGCATTGAGGTCATAATAAATCTCTACTTATTCTCTACTCTGTTTTTTTAATGATTTACCGTCTGTGCAGTGGCATTTAATTTATAAAAAAAGCCGTTCTTTCTGAGATCAGAAAGAACGGCATCCGTTTTAGGTGTGAAATTAACTAAACAAAAAGCTTACTCTTCATCGCCGTTTTCAGGAATCAGTGCTTTCCTGGACAGTCTGAGTTTACCGCCCCGTTCTACTTTGAGCAGCTTTACGTCGAGCTCGTCACCGACAGAAAGCACATCACTTACATTTTTGACATGAGAGTGATTGATCTCAGAGACATGAAGCAGCCCATCTTTTCCAGGTACAATCTCAACAAAAGCGCCGTAATCTTTGATCGCCTTCACCGTACCGTGGTAAATAGCTCCCTCTTCGAGGTCACCGAGGATCTCCTTGATACGTTTCTGGCAGGTCTCGGCCTTCTCAAGGCTGTCGGCGGAGATGGTAATCAGTCCCTTGCCGCGCTCTTCATCTTCCTCCACGTGAATTTCCGTGTCGGTTTCGCGCTGCAGACCCTGAATCACTTTGCCTCCCGGCCCAATAACGGCCCCGATGTCATCGGCATCGATCTCCATTTTGAGCAGTTGCGGTGCAAAGCGCGAAAGCTGCTCGCGGGGTTCGCTGATGGTCTCACTCATTTTATCCAGAATATGGAGGCGTCCAACCCGCGCTTGCTCCAGTGCACGCTCGAGTACTTCAAATGAGATGCCCTGCACCTTCATATCCATTTGAGTGGCAGTAATCCCCTCGCGGGTCCCTGCCGTTTTAAAGTCCATATCGCCCATAAAGTCCTCTTCACCACGAATATCAGAGAGAACAACCGCATTATCATCATCCCCAACGATCATTCCCATGGCGATGCCGGCCACCGGCTTTTTGATAGGTACACCCGCATCCATCAGGGCCATCGAGCCGCCACAAACAGAGGCCATCGACGAGGAACCGTTGGATTCGAGAATGTCAGATATTACGCGGATGACATAGCCAAATTCATCAAACGAGGGCATCATTTTCTTTAATGCGCGCTCTGCAAGGTGACCGTGGCCGATTTCACGCCGTCCCGGTCCCCGCAGAAATGCCGTTTCACCCACGCTGAACGGGGGAAAATTGTAATGCAGGAAGAAATGTTTGGCCTCTTCGTTAAACAGCGTATCTACGGCCTGCTCATCTTTCTTGCTGCCCAGGGTTACCGAAACCAGCGACTGGGTCTCTCCCCGTGTAAAGATCGCCGAACCATGTGTTCGGGCCATATATCCCACTTCCGTCCAAATATCGCGGATATCTTCCGGGCTGCGACCGTCAATTCTGCGTTTTTCATTTAGTATCAGTCCGCGGAGTTCCTCTTTTTCAATATCCTTGCAGATATTGCGGATCGTATCTTCCTCTTCGGCCAGCTCTTCATCTTCTTCCACCAGCTTGTCAACCGTTTCATCTTTAACCGCCTTCAGCCGGTCGCTGTACTCCTCTTTTCCAAGTCCGGTGGTGACGATATCGTGAATTTCCGGCTGAGCCAGTTCGTAAACCCTGTTCTTGAGCTCTTCATCGACCTCTTCCGGCTCAAACGAACGCTTGGGTACGCCAAACTCCTCGCGCAGCTGTTCCTGGAACTCGCACAATTTTTGAATAGCTTCATGCCCGGCTTTGATCGCTTCGAGCATTTCCGCCTCGGAGATCTCCTCCATCTCCCCCTCCATCATAATAACGCTGTCGGCTGTACCGCCAACGATCATGTCGATGTCACTTTCTTCCAGTTCGGAGATCGTGGGATTGATGACAAACTCTCCGTCGATGCGGCCTACTCTCACTTCCGCCATGGGCCCGCCTTCAAACGGGATGTCGGAAATATGCAGTGCTGCCGAAGCTCCTACCGCACCAAGCACGTCACCATCATTTTCGCCATCTGAGGAGATTACCGTACAGATAATCTGGGTTTCATTGTAATACCCATTGGGAAACAGGGGGCGAATAGAGCGATCGATCAGTCGGCTGGACAGGATCTCCTTGTCTGAAGGCCGCCCCTCGCGTTTGATAAATCCACCGGGAAATCGTCCGCCGGCCGAGAAGCTCTCCCGGAGATCAACCGTTAGCGGGAAAAAGTCCTGTCCCGGTTTTGCTTCCTTGGCACTTACAGCGGTACACAAGACCATTGTGTCGCCCATACGTACTACAACTGCACCATCTGCCTGTTTGGCTAAGCGGCCTGTCTCTATTGACAGTGTCTTACCGGGTGCAAACTCAATATTTTTTACTTTTTGTTCCATAATTTTATCTGCGTCAAAAATTCAAACTAACATGTTTAAAGGCCTTTTCTAACCTGCCGCCGGGGCAAAACCATATATAGTTGCTGGCCATACCATACATAGAAAAAAGGCACGTTGAAACAACGTGCCCCGGCTTTAAAGAAAATTATTTTCTGAGTCCAAGTTCGCTGATTAGCTCACGATACTTTTCAATATCCTTCTTTTTCAGGTAGTTAAGCAGGCGACGCCGCTTTCCCACCATCTGAAGCAATCCACGTCTGGAGGCGTGATCCTGCTCATTCTCTTTCAGGTGCTCGGTCAGTTGGCTGATTCGTTCAGTGAATACGGCAATTTGCGCTTCGGTTGAGCCCGTATTCTCCTTGGAACCGCCGAACTTTTCTATAATCTCTTCTTTTCGTTCTTTCGTTATTGACATCTGCTAGTGATTCTTAATTATTCAGTCGTTAAGGATAGATACTTTTACCTCAATATTAGCCAACAAAGATAAACTATATACAGATCGTTTGCAATATTTCAGGCATTCTTTAATATGGCAATCGATTGTTCCTTGTCCTTTCCAAGCTGGGTTATTAATTCCTCCACCCCGTTGAATTTTGTTTCATTCCTGATCCGCTTTACAAACCGTATCTGGATGGTCTTGCCGTAGATCTCCTTGTCAAATTCAAAAATATTGACCTCAAGGGTTCGTTTATCCTCCCCGTTGAATGTGGGACGGGTCCCGATGTTCATCATTCCGCCATACCACGTTCCCTCCACGCGCACTTTTACGGCGTAAACCCCGTCTCTCGGAATGATCTTGTTGGGATGCTCCGGCTTTATATTCGCGGTGGGATAGCCGATCTCTTTCCCGCGCTTGTCTCCGTGGATTACGGTGCCATTCAGCATATAATAGCGTCCCAGAAGGTCCGTCGCCAGCTCTATGTCCCCATCCTCGCTGATAGCGCGCCGTATGGCCGTGCTGCTTACCGTTTTATCGCCGACCTCCTGTTTGGAGACTACATAGGCATCGAAACCGAGCCGGTTACCCAATTTTTCGATGGTCTCAATGGTTCCCTCCCGGTTGCGGCCAAAATGGTGATCATAACCGATGACGAATTCTCCTACTCCGATCTTCTTGTAGACAATATCTTCAACAAATTCTTCGGAACTCAGCAGGGAAAAATCGCGGTCAAATGGAATGACGACCATCTTGTCGATGCCCAGGTCCTCCAGTATCTCGCGGCGTTCCTGAAGCGTCGTCAAAAGCTTGATTCCCTTTTCGCCGGGACTTATGATTTCTCTCGGATGCGGGTCAAAGGTCACGATAACACTGCGGGCGTTTCTTTTTTCGGCCTTCTTCAGGACGGTCTCCATAAGAACCCGGTGGCCTTTATGCACCCCGTCAAAAGTACCCACGGTTACCACCGAATTTAGATCACGTTCCACATTTTCCAGGAATACGAGTTCTGCCATAGTTATGATAATTCCATGTTGCCAAGTTCATCAATTGTAAGTGCATCGCTATTTGAATAGTCGCCGATAGCTGTTCGTTCCAGTGCGGAAAGGTACGCCAGACTCTCCAGGTAGATGCCCAGATCGTGAGCCATTGAGCGGATGTAGGTCCCCTTTCCACACCGAATTCTCAGTTTCAGCACCGGAAGATTGAAGTCGAGGATTTCGGTTTGATGGATCGTGACCTGCCGGGCATGGCGTTTCACCTCTTTTCCCTCCCTGGCCAGCTCGTAGAGCGGCTTTCCCCCGTACTTGAGAGCCGAATACATCGGGGGGACCTGCTCGATGGTGCCTGAAAAATGAGTTTGGAGTATTTTCTCGATGCGCTGCCGGGTAATATGTTCGTACGGTGCCGTTTTTTCGATATCGGTTTCAGCATCGTAACTGGGGGTAGAGCCACCGAAAGTGATCTCAGCGGTATACACTTTTTCCAGGCGCTGCAGCTGCTGAATACTTTTGGTCGCCTTGCCACAGCACACAATCAGCAAACCCGTTGCCATCGGATCGAGGGTACCGGCGTGGCCGACCTTTTTAACATCCAGCGCTTTGCGTAGATATTTAACCACATCGAAACTGGTCCACCCTTTCGGCTTATTGACAAGAAAAGCAGCCCCGGAATTATAATGATAGGACGAGGTGGGAGGATTAGATTTTGAAAAAAAGGTGAGCTTGGAAAGCGGAATACCTCTGCCCATGACCCCTATTCCTGTTGATCATTATTACGTTGCTCGCGCTCACGTCGAATTTTTTCAAACAGATTCTCCATTTTGTTTACATAGTCGGCGGTTTCATCTTTCACAAAATTCAGTTCCGGAATTTTACGAACCTGGTGGCGAATTTTCGATGCCAGTTCCTTCCGTATGGCCGGCAGGTGTTCCTCAAGATGATGGTAGATCGCATCCTCATCCCGCCCGGGCGCATAAATACTGATAAACACTTTGGCTATCATCAGGTCTTCCGTCATACGTACGGCTGTAACCGTGATAAACGTGCCGGGTTTCTGGTACTGCCGTTGAATGATATTCCCGAGATCACGTTGTATTACCGCTCCCAGCCGTTCAGTTCGAATACTCATTGGTGAATTTATTTTTTTTAGAAAAGCTTATCCGTGGGGTAAAACCCGGACCCTGCACCGATCAGCTGCTTTTGCGGGCATCTTCCAAGGTTCGTTTCTCTTCGACAACCGCGTAGTTTTCGATGACGTCTCCGACCTTAAGATCGTTGTAGTTGACGATGCTGATACCGCACTCATAGCCGGTCTGCACCTCTTTTACATCTTCCTTAAATCGCTTAAGCGAGTCGATCTCACCGTCATAGATAACGACACCGTCACGAACAATCCGCACCGGGTTGTTTCTGACAATCTTGCCATCGGTTACGTAACAGCCTGCGATGGTTCCGACGCTGGAGACTTTAAAGATTTCCCGGACCTCAGCATTTCCGACAAGTTTTTCAGAAATTTCAGGCGACAACAGCCCTTCCATCGCATCCTTGACTTCTTCAACGGCATCATAGATAACGCTGAACAGCCTGATGTCGATCTCTTCCTGTTCGGCAACACTGCGTGCATTCGAGGTTGGCCGCACCTGGAATCCAATGATAATAGCATCGGAAGCGGAGGCGAGCAGAACATCAGATTCGGTAATAGCGCCCGCCCCGGTATGGATAATATTGATTCCCACCTCTTCGGTACTCAATTTTTGGAGGGACCCGGAGAGCGCTTCAATAGAACCGTCCACGTCAGCCTTGATAATAATGTTGAGTTCAGAAACCTCGCCAAGCGCCATTCGCCGCGACAAGTCGTCGAGCGTAAGGTGTTTGGTCTTGCGAAGCTCCTGCTCCCGCTTGATCTGCTGGCGCTGATTGGCGATCTCTTTTGCTGTTTTTTCATCCTTCGTAGCCACCAGCTTATCCCCGGCCTGCGGGATGTCATCAAAGCCCATCAACTGGATAGGGGTAGAAGGACCGGCATGCTCCACGCGCGCTCCGTGCTCATCTTCCATGGCGCGTACACGACCGAAGCAGGGCCCGGCAATGAACGGATCCCCCACATTGAGGGTGCCGTTTTGTATCAGGACGTTGGCCACTGTTCCTTTTCCTTTGTCGACCCTGGATTCCAGAACCACGCCATCAGCCCGGCGATCCGGGTTGGCTTTCAGCTCCATCAGCTCAGCTTCGATGAGTACCTTCTCCAGCAGGTCGTCGATGCCTTCGCCGGTTTTGGCTGACACCAGTGCCGCCTGGTTGGTACCGCCGTATTCCTCGACAATCACATCATGTTCTGCCAGCTGCTGCTTGATCTTATCTGGATTGGCCCCCGGTTTATCCATTTTGTTGATAGCGACAATGATGGATACACCAGCCGCTTTCGCATGGTTAATAGCCTCGATCGTCTGCGGCATCACGGCATCGTCGGCCGCAACAACAAGAATAACAATGTCGGTGGCTTGCGCCCCGCGAGATCGCATCGCGGTAAAGGCCTCGTGACCCGGCGTATCCAGGAAGGTGATCTTGCGCCCGTCATCAGTCTGAATTTCGTAGGCACCCACGTGCTGGGTAATACCGCCGGCCTCGCCTTCGGCCACCTTGGCCTTCCGGATATAATCGAGCAGCGAAGTTTTACCGTGATCGACATGCCCCATCACGGTAATAATGGGAGCCCGGGGTTCAAGATCTTCCGGGTCATCCTCTTCAAGTTCAATTTCTTCAATCATCTCATCGGCGTCGACAAACTCCACTTCCTTGTCATACTCTTCGGCGACAAGTTCAATGGTGCTGGCATCCAGGCGCTGGTTGATAGAGACCATCATGCCGAGATTCATGCAGGTGGTGATCACGTCATTTGCTTTTACTCCCAGCAGATCGGCAAGATCACTTACGGTAACAAATTCGGTAACTTCAATTGTGTCTGCTTCCAGCTCTTCAAGTTCGGCCTGCAGCTGTTCTTCCTCCTCACGCTCCTCGCGGCGTTGACGACGTCTCTTCTGCCGTTTACTGCCTACCGTTTCGGAGGATTTCATCTTCTGCATGGTCTCGCGCAGCTTCTTCTCTACATCGTCCTCATCAACGCGATCTCTGCGACGGCTTCTCTTCTTTTTACTCTTCTTATCCTTCTTCTTTTTCTTGTCCTTACGCCCTTTGGATGACTCATCGTCATCATCGTAACGGTCTTTTTTGCGCTTCCTTTTTTTCCTGCGCTTGCCAGAGCTCTTGGAACCCAGATTTACTTTTCCAACGACCCGCGTTCCTTTCAGCCGACCCGCCCGGCCTCGTATTATTCCCTCTTCGTCTTCCTCCTCGTCCTCCTCTTCTTCACTTTCATCTTCATCCTCGTCGTACTCTTCATCATACTCGTCCTCGTCCTGATCGCCGGCCTCAGCTTCCGTATCAGTTTCATCATCTTCATCGCCGGTATCTTCATCTTCGTCTTCGGCTGCTGTTATTTCAGGCTTTTGATCTTCAGCGACCGTTTTTTCAGGCTTCTCTTCTTTTTCTTCCAGTTCTTTGGCCGACACTTCTTCGGCAGGCTCGGCTTCCGTTTTATCCTCTTTCTCCTCTTCTTTTGCAGTCTCCTTGACTTCAGATTCAGCCTTACCCTCTTCCTGCTCTTTTTCATCATCGGGCAGGCCGGATCGGGCCTCGACCTTCTCCTCTTCAATATCTTCGTCTGCTTCTTCCTGAACCGCTTCAACGTCCTCCTGCTCCTCATCGTCGTCTTGAGGCTTGAGACCGGCTATCGGCTCCTCTTCAACTTCTTCATCTTCAGGTTCAAGCGGAAGGTCTTCGTCAATAGGTTCGAGAAAATCCTCGATGGAAACGCTTTCATTCCGGCTGGCCTTGATCTGCTCACGCCGGCTTTCATACGCCTCTCGCGCTTTTTCATGCTCCCTGCTGCGTTCCTTGTCGGCCCCATACACCTCTATCAACACCTCGTACATTTCAGAGGTGATTTTGAAGTTTGGCTTGTTGTCAACTTTAAAGTCCTCTTCCCTGAGCGTATCTACGATAGACTGCGTAGACACATTAAATTCCGAGGCTACTTTAAAAAGCTTTTTTGGCTTGTTGTTTTTGGTCATAAAAATATTTTATCGATATACCTGAGTAGCTCCGTAAGATATTCAGATATAAAGTGTATTTAAAGTAATTTAGAAAAAAGTATTCACCTGTTTTCAAATACCGACGAGGGAGAGTTACAGGCTATTCCTCATCTTCAAACTCATAGGCGATAATATCAATAATACGCTCAGCCTCCTGTTCATTTATTTTTCCCTCCGTGCGCCGGACAATCTCCTCCTCGTCCAGTTCAAGTACGGCACGGGCGGTATCGCATCCGATATCGTGGAGCAATTCGATCACCTGCGGACCAAAGTCGATTTCAAATTCCTGCAGATCGATGTCATCCTCCTCTTCCACTTCACGGTAGACATCAATTTCTGTGTCGGTCAGTTTGGAAGCCAGCCTTATGTTAACGCCCCCCTTGCCGATCGCCTTCGACACCTCGTCGGCCGGCACCAGAACATCAGCGTGCGAGCCGTCGGAGCTTAATTCCACACGCAGAACCTTGGCCGGCTGCAGGGCCCGCTTGATGAATTCGTGCTTGTCGTCAGTATAATTTATCACATCAATATTCTCATTTTGCAACTCGCGGACGATCGCATGGATCCGGATCCCCTTCATGCCCACGCAGGCGCCCACCGGGTCAACCCGTTCGTCGTGCGAGCGCACCGCCACTTTTGAACGGTCTCCGGGCTCGCGGGCGATCTCCACCAGCTCAATTATGCCGTCATATACTTCCGGAATCTCATTTTCAAACAGGCGCTCCAAAAACAGCGGGGATGTTCGGGAAATAATAACCGCCGGGGTTCCTCCCTGCCGACGAACCTCCTTGACCACCGCCCGGATCGTATCTCCCTTGCGGTACCGGTCTTTGTAAATCTGTTCACTTTTGGGAAGTACCAGCTCCACCCCGTTGTGATTGACCAGGATCTCCTTGTTGCGCACCTGGTATACGTCACCGAGCACAATTTCTCCGACCCGATCGCTGTACTCCTCAAAAATATTGTCCTTTTCAATCTCCCGGATCCGCTGGGCCAGCTGCTGGCGGGCCATCATTACCGCCCGGCGGCCGAAGTCCTGGATTGAAATTTCCTGGGCAAACTCATCATAGAGTTCGAGATCTGGATCGTGTTTTTGAGCCTCTTCAAGAGTGATTTCGGTAACTTCGTTGGTGAACTCCTCCCTGGGCACCACCTCGCGGATGTGAAGAATCTGGATATCGCCTCGGTCGGCGTTGATGATCACCTCGAACGCGTCATCATTCTCATTGTATTTTTTCCGAATCATGGTCCGGAATACATCTTCCAGGATGGAGAGCAAAAGATCCTTGTCGATATCTTTATCTTTTGCGATCTCGGCAAATGACTGTACAATCTGTTTTGAAATATCGTTGTCCATGTATTTAGCTCCTCACTCTAATCTCTAATTAATCGATGGAATGATCTTGGTTTCTACCAGTTGATCAAACCCGATGGCCTGGGTTGAGCCATCTTCTTTCTCAACAAAAATAGATGTTTCATCAATTTCCCGGAGAATCCCTTCCACCTTACGGTATTCTCCATCTGATTTGTATTTAATCCGTGCCTTTCTTCCCCTGTTTTTGGGATACTGGCGCCGATCCGTCAACGGGCGGCTCAACCCGGGGGAAGAGACATTCAGGCGATACTTTCCATTTATAATTTCGTGTGCATCCAGTAAAAAACTCAGTTCGTTACTTATTTCTGCGCACTCATCCATATTGACACCGCGATCTTCGGCATCAATATAGACCCAGATTATGGTTTCATTTCCGCCTTTTACCTCGGCATCCACCAAAAAGAAATCGGTTCTTTCAAGAACCGACTGGGCCAACTCTTTCAGTTGTGCAATAACCTCGTTTGTCACCGTTCTTCGAGCTTTAAGTACAAAAAAAAGTGAGAACCTCCCGGCGCTCACTTAAATGGAACGTAAGATACCCTGAAAATGGCTAAATTACAACTACGACCCCACCTGGCCGCTCCGCCTCAATACTGAAGGATCTCAGCAATTCTGCCAAAAGTGATTTCAGGCGAGCTCCGGGCCCGCGGTTTAAACCGCAGAGCCAAAACCGGGGCCGGGGGTGGCAACAAGCTTCCATATATACAAATTGCCGGGATATCTGCGTCGCACAACCATTTAGCTCCACTCTAACCCCGGCTTCAATTTTGACAGAATGCTTTGGAAAATCAGGATTTTGTACAATACCACAGCCTGAGCGCATTCGAAATCGCAGTTTATGCCTCATAAATAAGAATTTCGAATACGCGAAAATACCGGAATTGGGAAACAACGGGTTTACAAAGCGCTCTTGACAGGTGCAAAGCCTGTTTAAATCATCCCTGAATATTTTTTATTGATTTAGGGCCGGGAATAGCTAATTTGTACACCTCGTTAGCTGTAAGACGTACTCTGAATTAGTGAATTGCTGAATTTCAGTTAGTATACTATACGGATGAAAAGGTCAGGATTTTCTCTCATTTTAGATTGCCCCGGTTCGGGAGCTTTGCAAAGTCCGCCTTTACAAGGGGTGCTGAATTCCGGATCATCTCAACCCTTGTTGCCAGGAAATAAAAAATACGGAACACTTTTAAGATGACAGGTATGAGATAGGTGATGTGCAAAAAACCATCTATTTCTCTCCTGTTAAGTAGCAGCACAGGGACCTTCTGATTATCCGGATTAATGCACCCAATATGTTTTAAATGAATTCAAAATACGACTGATACACCGCCATGATTATTAGCTTGATCAGCAGGATGCGGTCTTTCTGCCCGCCCGTCCTCAAAAAAATGCCTCTGCTTCTGTTTCCTTTACTGATTCTGGGATGCCACTCCCAAAAGTCGGACCGTTCAAACGAATCTCAACAACGGGGACGTACCCTCGATTATACCCGTCAGGTTACCTTTCTGAGCTCATCAGGCGAATCCATTGTCACCGTTGATGTGGCCGTGGCCGACAATGACGCTGAACGCAGCGCCGGTTTAATGGATGTAAACCAGTTGCCGAAAAACAAGGGCATGCTGTTCATCTTTGACAACGAAGAGCCGCGCAGCTTTTGGATGGCAAACACCCCGCTTTCTCTGGATATTATTTTTATTAACGAGAAAATGGAGATTGTCCGTATCCATCACAACACCCAGCCGTTTACTGAAAACAATTTTGTGTCAGAAGAACCGGCCAAATATGTGGTAGAGGTCAACGGTGGCTTCTGTGTAGCTCATGATATCCAGGAAGGGATGAGCATTACGTTTTGACAGCGGGCATTCCAAGAGAGCCGTTAAGAGGACCAATGCAAACCCTTAGCCCGGATTTCTCACGAGTATGTTGGATAAACATCATGTAACTTCATGGATGACCATAACTTATCCCATTTCTTACTGCCCAATTATCATTACAGTCTGTGATAGGCGGCGAAAGTGGCCTTTCAGCTGCGTTGAAGGACAAATCACCGGCTCAACGTACCAACGTACGCCTGCACGGCCCTTTGCCTTGCTGAAAAACAAATTTCTCGGTGATAAATCCGGGTTAGTTCCTCGTTCTCAGGGAATTCTACTCCCGCTTAAAGGGTAATAAGGTCGGTGGTAAAACCACCTCCAACAAAATAGCAGTCCTGTGAAGATCCCTTTCATTCACTACCTGCCAAAACTTGTACTTTACTGGATGGAGACAAATCAGATCCCCGGTTTCGATTCATTTCCCCGCCAGTTCCAGAGAGACTTTTTCCTGCTTGCTTCTTTAACGAGGCTTGAGCAGCGAGTTCCTCTGGAGAAGGAGGAAGGAGAATTTACTCACAGGACAATAGTCCGGGTATCATTCTTCGAAATAAAAATGGGAGATTTAACCGGTAAACGCGTTTCAAACCAAATAAGAAGGCCTTAAAGCCTCTTTACCGTCTCCAGCCACGCCTGGGCCATCAATTCAGCGCCCGCCATTGTAGGATGAACGCCGTCGGCAGTCCAGTAGACAGGTTCCACCTGGCTGGATGCGGAGTCGAAGACCTGCTGGTAAGGGATGAATGCCGCCCCAAACTGGTCGGCCACCTGACGTGCCACCTGCTGGTATGCGCTGAAGTCGGGGAACCAGCGGTCATCCACGGCTGTGCCCTCGTCCACAACAAAAGGCTCACCGATAACCAATGTCACATTCGGCAGATCCTGTTTAGTTCGTTCCAGAAGAGCTTTTAAGTCATTTTCATAGATTTCTACTGTTCCGTCGTAGTCGTTCAGGGTATGCCAAAAATCGTTCACGCCGATCAAAATGCTCACCAGGTCCGGCTTTAGGTCCAGGCAGTCTTCCTGCCAGCGGTCAGCCAGCTGAAAAACTTTATTCCCGCTGATGCCCCGGTTGTAACACCGTAATTTTTTTGCCGCCATCGCGTAACGAAGTTCGGCTGCTGCAAGGAATGCATACCCGTGCCCGAGGGCCCCGGGATGGTTGGGAGCATCATTCTCCCTCTCTCGCCCCGCATCGGTAATGGAATCACCCTGGAACAGGATCGTTGCTCCGTCAGGCAGGCCGATATCAGAAGCTTGGACATCCGGGGTGCCACGGGAGCTCCAGAGCAATGATCCCATCCCCATTGCTGCAACTGTTGCGGATGTAATGTTTTCTAAAAAGCTGCGACGTGTGTATTTATTTGTCATAGTATAGATAAAATAACTGTGTTAGCGAGTTTGGATTACCAAATGTATTACATTTTTTGAATCAAAACCCAATACTGCCGCACCTGTATGAAAGTCTGTCGAGCAGGGTTTATCCCGGATTTAGGTATCTTGTGAATGGAAGTGTGCTTATTGTCTCCTCAACATTTGCAGTATAGCAATGTAATGGATCCTGCCCGGGTTCCGGGTTGTAATCCCGGGCAGGTCCTCTTTTAGAATGAAATTTCATTGCTTAGAGTACGGATGAGGCTATGTCAATATCGGCCTGGGCCCAGGCGCGGTCAAATTCCTGTTTGACTTTTTGGGCTTCCTCATCCCTGTTTTGTGCTTTCAGGCTTTGGTAAAGTCCCATGAGAGACCAGCCGTTATTCTTCAGTTTATCAAGATCCTCTCGATACACCTGCTCAGCGTCGGCGGCCCGGCCTGCTTTCAGCAGCACGGCTCCCAGCGTCTGTCGAACGGGGATGTGCCAGGCAGCAGGTTCGCTATACACAAGCATATCTTCGAACTCAACTCCCTCCTCAAGCAACCGAATCGCCTCATCATAATTTCCGGTGGCTGCTTCAATTTCACCAGCTACCACACGCTGGGCCACTTTTACTATGCTCGATGTGGGATTGGTGTAATTTGCCACCAGTGACTCCAGCTCGGGATCCTCCATCAACATGTTAAGAGCCCTCAGCTCCTCTTCTGCTTCTTTTATATTTCCCTTCCGGACAAAAGCGACGCCCCGCGCGTAGTGCCAAACAACCAAGTTGTGCTTGTAGGGGCTGGGATCGGGAATTGTCAGAATATCATTCCACCTTCCGAAACGAAGGTAAGCCAATAGCGGCGTGGAATAGTAATCCTGCAAGAACGCCAGCGTATTGAGCATGCCAACCGGGACCTTCTCAGCTGTTTTCAGGGCTGCTTCAATTGCGGTTTCACTGTTTCCCAGAAAGCTTGCGGCCGACCATAAAAAGTGGATATTATGCGGGAAATAGCCAAGCGGGTACATTCCCTGGGAGTAACACTGCGAAATGTAATCCTCGTCAGCAGCGATGGCTGCAATGTTGGCTTTTGCCGCATCTTCATAGCGGCCCACCCTGATAAAAATGTGTGACGGCATATGCACCAGGTGACCCGCGGCGGGCATCAATCCGCCCAGCACTTCGGCACTGGACACGGCCAATTCCGGCTGCGGAAGTTCAACCATGTGAATGTAAAAATGATGAGCGCCGGGGTGACGCGGATTCAGTTTCATCGCAGTTTCCAGGGCCTCCTTTGCCTCAAGTGTACCGGGGTTGGGGTTTCCCTCGTTATCCCAATAGTTCCAGGGCATGGTATTCATCACCGACTCCGCAAAAAGAGTAAGCAGGTCGGGATCTTCCGGGTAGGATTCGGCGACCTCCCGCATCGCCTGCATGTAGGCCATGTTCAGGGTATGGAGGTCGAACTGCAGCTCGGGACTGGTCCGCTCTGCCAGGGCCAAAATCAGCGCCTGTTCCTTTTCGGTGACCTTGTCGATCAGGTCGATCGCCTGCTGGATGGCGTGGTAGGCGTTGATTTTGCGCTGATCATCCGGGAAGGGATCATTAATATTGGGTCCCAATGCATACGCCTGTCCCCAGTGCGCCATCGCAAGGCCGGGGTCCAGCCGGGCCGCTTCGGTAAAGGAACGATGGGCCTCCGCGTGGTTAAAGGCATAAGCAAGCTTTAACCCCTGGTCAAAATAGGCCTGGGCCAGGTCGTTACTCGTGGAAACCGGGTAATGGTGATCACCCAGATTATCAAACAGCGGAGCCAGCGGCTCGGTGGAGGGTTCAGTGTCATATTGAAACGTGACGGCTGTTCCCTTGTCTACCTTGCTATCCAGCGAAACAAACGCAGCTTTGGCAAGGTCTGCCAGTTCATTGCGACTGGTGCCCTCTTCTGTACAGCTATAAAAAACAACAGAAGAAATCGTTACCATACACAGTATTAGTAAACCAACTTCCTTTTTCATGATATGCGGATATGGTTAGTGGTAAAAGAAGTGCTCTTTTCAGGCTTGTATTATACTGTTTTTACTATACTTAAGCCACTAAATTAAGTTCCTGAAACTTATTTTGTCCATCAAATTCGTACTGCTACTTTCTGGTGTATTCGCTCTTGGTCAGGCGGTATTGAAGGACGGTACAATACCGGTCGCCTTTTTTAATATGGTCTGCAAGCGTGCCCTCTTTAACCATCCCGTTTTTAGTCATTACCCGTCCTGAAGCGGGATTCTTTACCAGGTGGATCGCGTAAATTTTATTAAGGTTTATTTGATTGAATCCAAATTCTAGTATCGCTCCCACGGCCTCAGTCGCGTATCCGTTTCCCCAGAATGGAACACCGATCCAAAATCCCAGCTCTGCACGGTTGAACCGGGGGTTAACTTCCAATCCCGCTGCACCTAGGAAGGCGTCATCGGCCAGTTTGCAGATTGCAAACAGATACTTTGATCGATCTTCAAAGCCCTTGTTGGCCATATGCACCCACGATATTGCATCTTTTTCCCTGTATGGATAGGGAATACTGAGCGTCATCTCTGAAATACGGGGATGATTAGCGTATTTTGTAATGCATGGGATATCCCCAGCGTTGGGCTTTCTCAGGCGAATTCTGTTTGTTTCTATAAGAGGGAAAGAATCCATACCACCGGGCGTAATTTGTCTTTATTTTGACCTCCGGGATAATTTCTTGTTATAAAACCAGAGTAATCCCATGGCGACGCCCCACTGCAGGACAACGGTAGCAACAGAAAATGAGCTAAGTGGATTGTACCAGCTCTCGGGAGCATATGTTGAAGCGCTCAAATAGATCCACCATACCAGCAGGGATACCACCTCTACCGGTACCACATATTTGATAACCACCTCCCACCATGCCCCCAGCGTGTATCTCCTGTTGTCGGTATTGACCAGGGTATTGCGAAATTTTGCAGGATCAAATTTTATGATGGCAAATGACATAAACGCCCCGGAAACCATCAGTCCGACTCCCCAGACAAAATCCTGGTTTGCAAGGAAATCGACCGAGATAGCCGAGGGCAAACCAAACAAAAATCCCGTCGTGCATACCGCAACCGTTGCTTTGGTTCTCTGCAATCCCAGGTCAACCAGAACACGGCTGGCCAGCTCAATCATGGAGATCAGCGAGCTGAAGGCCGCAAAAGTGAGTCCCAGAAAGAACAATATGGCAAAAACAGTTCCCGCCGGCATCTTGAAAAAGAGCTGTGGCATCCAGATAAACGTCAGCCCGGTGGAAGCCGGACCCGAGGTTTTCATCACATTGAGAATCTCCCCGTTGGTCATCTGGGGTGAGAGCGTACCAAAAACCGTTGTAAATATGATAACGGCGGCCACCAGCGAAACGAGGTTGTTCCCGATCCCTGTCTGAAAGGCGCTGACCGTGATATCATCCCGCTTTCGCATGTAGGCGGCATAGGTTAGGATAAGTCCCCAGGCGGCCCCGGTATCCCACGCATTTTGCGTGAGAGCCTCCAGCCACAGTTCTGGTTTGCCCAGAGTAGACCAGTCGGGCGTAAAAAGATATTGCAGACCGGCTTCGCTGCCCGGCAGCATCAGGGATCGTACCAGAGAAACAATGAGTACCAAAAGCAATGAGGGGATTAAAACTTTATTTATTCGCTCGATTGATGCAATCCCCTTTACTACCACATACCCTCCGCCGGTGATCATAAGAGCATGCATCACCAGGGGCAGCAGGGAGTCCTGGAACCCCTCCCACATCATGTCGGCATGGACCATTGTCTCGGGCAGACCCGCGGTGATGGAGGCAATCAGGTAGTACAGGCACCACCCGGCGACAACGCTGTAATAGAACATGATGGCGGTAGCCACAAAGCCGATAAATCCTCCCATCCAGCCAAATCTTTCTCCCACAAGATTCACAAATGAACCTATAACCCCTTTGCGCCCGTGCCGCCCAATTCCGTATTCAGCAATAATAAGCGGAATAGAAAACAGGAACAGAAAACAGACCCACGCAATAAGAAACGCCCCTGCCCCCTCCTGACCCCCATTTTGCGCCGCAATCCGCGGGAATCGCCAGATGTTACCGGTGCCAACGGCAATGCCCAGTACACTCAGGATAAGTCCCAGCTTCGAGGAAAAGAGTTCATTTTTACCCGATGTTGTTGATGGCATGTGATAATTATTATCGATTACATGGTTCCCGCGTAAATTCCTTTTTAACCAATTTTAAGCAGACAGGCAAGCGGGCCGATTTCAACCTTTCAGCGATTTTATGGAGCAGCGGCGGCAAGAATTTTAACCCGATCTATTCTACTTGCCGTTCCAGATAAAATAACTCAAAATCTTGCTCGTTCTGTTTTCTTCGTACATGTAAAGGGGTCCCGACGGGCATCTATTAATTATTTTGATTCCATACAGCCGATGCCTATTATTGCGTTCACGCTAATTATTGACCTTAAATTAGTTAAGTAAACCCGATAAAATCACCGGATGTTTAACGATCACAAATCGACCAATCGCACCCTCGCTCTTTTTGTTTTTCTCGTTTCCCTCGTCCTTTATATGCTTACCATGGCGCCCACAGCAAGTTTTTGGGATGCGGGAGAATTTATTGCCGTTGCACATGGTCTGCAAGTAAACCACCCGCCGGGAGCACCGTTCTATTCCCTGCTGGGACGCATCTTTTCCATGTTTATGCCCACCTCCTATGTGGCCGTAAGCATCAATTTTATTAGTGCGCTGGCGTCCGCCCTGACGGTCATGCTCCTGTACCTGATCATCGTACGGCTGGTGCGGGAATGGCAACCAGATCCCGATGCAATGACGGGATCCGATAAAATCGGGATGTTTGGCGGTGCGATACTCGGTGCCTTCACCTTTATGGTAACCGACACTTTTTGGTTTAACGCCGTGGAGGCGGAAGTGTATGCCCTCTCCATGTTTTTTACCGCGGCCGTGGTCTGGATGGCCCTCAAATGGTCTGAACACCACGAAGAACCATACAGCGAACGCTGGCTGGTTCTCATTGCCTACATGTTCGGACTGGCCCTGGGCGTACACCTGCTGAATCTGCTCGCACTGTTTTTTGTCGCACTCGTTATTTATTTCAAAAAGCAGGATGTGACCCTTCTGTCGATGGCTGCCGTCGGGGTTGTTTCGGTGATCTCGTTCCTGGTGATTTACCCCTTCACCGTCCAGATGCTCCCGAGTATCCTTGATAATATCACCCGGGCCAGCTACGGACTGATCGGTCCCGTCTTTTTTATAATCCTGATTATCGGGGGGCTCTGTTACGGACTCTATTATACCCACACGCGGGGGCACCGTATTGCAAATCTTGTCATGCTCAGCTATACCATGATTCTCATCGGGTATTCGTCCTATTCTGTCATCTTTATCCGCTCCATAGCTGATCCTCCCATCGACGAGAACGACCCTGAAACCGTCGAGGCGTTCATCAGCTACCTTGAACGGGAACAATACGGGCAAACGCCGCTGTTGACCGGCCATACCTATGATAATGCGCAGGGGCGCATCAACCAGCAGCAGGAGGTCTTTTTCCCGCGTCGCTATTCCCCGCAGCATCTTCAACAATACTCGGAATACAGCAGCGACTGGGACTACTTTCTGGACTACCAGCTGAACCACATGTATATCCGGTATTTCAACTGGAACTTCATTGGCCGCGAGGCCGATATCCAGGATACGGGATGGCAGGCCGGATTTTCCGAGAGCCCGTATGAAGACAATCCCGCTCACAACAGCTATTTCTACATCCCGTTCCTGCTTGGGTTATTCGGCATGATTTTCCACTTCCAGAAAGACTGGAAGCGTGCTCTTTCAGTCCTCGCGCTATTCATAATGACCGGCTTTGCCATTATCATTTTCCTGAACCAAACCCCGATGCAGCCGCGCGAGCGTGATTATGCGTATGTGGGTTCCTTTTTCGCTTTTGCCATATGGATCGGCATGGGAGGGGTGGGCATCGTCGAGCTCATTAAGGAATATGCCCGCGGGAACAAGTATCTCTCCTACGGAGTGCTCGGGCTGCTTTTGGCGGCTGCCCCGCTCTGGATGGGATACCAGAATTTTGACGACCACGACCGAAGCGAACGTTATGTCGCTCCCGACTACGCATGGAACCTGCTGCAGTCAACGGCTCCGAATGCCATCCTTTTTACCAACGGGGATAATGACACCTTCCCCCTCTGGTACCTCCAGGAAGTGGAGGGCGTGCGAACGGATGTGCGGATCGTCTGCCTCAGCCTGCTCAACACCGACTGGTATATCAAGCAGCTGCGCGACCAGTGGTCGCATGAGTCGGCCCCGCTGCCGATATCCCTGACGGACCAGGAGATCAGCGAAATCACGCAGAGCCTCACGTTACACGAGCCTGATACGATCAACATCCCCGTAAATAAAGAACTTCTTCGCAACGCTTTTTCCGGGGACAACGCGTTTAAAGAGGCAATCGGGGTCAAGCCGGATACTTCCCTGCAGCTGTACCAGGAAGGCACCGATTTTGGCATGCCGGTAGATTCGCTTGACAATGAGGTGAGCTGGTACTACCAGGGACGGTCTGCGGGACAGGATCAGCAGGGCAACCCGCGTTACTACACGCAGGTGCAGGACAAGGTAATTCTGGACATCCTCGAAACCAACCAGTGGGTACGGCCGGTATATTTTGCCAATACGGTCTCCCCTTCCAGCCAGATGAACCTTCACTCCTACTTCCGTTTCGAGGGGAAAGCCTTTCGTGTTGTCCCCAAAAAACATTCCGGGGCGGGTGGTTATGGCTGGATGAATACGGATATTCATACCGATCGACTTAACAAGTTTCGATTCCGAGAATGGAATAACCCGGATGTCTATTTTGACGAGAATATTCGCCGCATGCTCGGAAATTACCGGTATGGCATTACCCAGCTGGCAGAAACATTCAACAAGATGGGCCAACCCGACAGTGCCGCCAAATGGCTGGCCTGGGGTGAGCAGAAGATTCCCTTTCACCACGTACAGGATAATGTGAACTCCCTGGTGCTGTACGCCTATGCCTACGCCAAAAACGATGCCACCGACAATGCGCTGGAACTTGCTGAAAAAGGTACCGAAAAGATTATCGACGACCTCTCCTATCACATGCAGCGGTACGACCGGCTACAGGACCGCATCATGGAACTGGATGCTGCAGCTAAAAGTGCAAAACAAAGTGCTGATTTGGAGGCACAGGGACGACTGCGTAGCCAAATTCAAAACGTGGTCTCACAGCGGCAAAGTTTGGGTAACGAAATCGGGTACAGTATCAGCCATTTGACCATTCTTCAGCGCATATACTACATGGCCGGGGAAGATGAGCAGGCCGGCGCACTGGCTGAACGCGTGAATGGAATTACGATGGACCGCATCGGACTTCCCACCTCCGAAGAGGAGAACAAGGCCCAGATCGAGCAGTATAATATCGACTAAATTTCTTATTACCGACAGGCACCGTATATTGAGCATGTTGAAATAGTCGAACAGGTTAACAAAACCATGATACACGAATTCACTAAAGAAAATATTGATGCCATCGCCGAGGTCCTGCAGACAAAGGCCAAGCCCCTTGGAAATGACGTATTCCGGTTTGAAGTCTCCGACCAGGCGGAGGGGCGGCGGCTGGCACTGGAAATTCACCTCGGGATGGAGGTCAATGACCAGCGGATGAATATGGTGTCGGTGTATGCCCAAAATACCTTCCTGCAATTGCACAACTGCACCGCCTTCATTGCCAGCGACATGCTCAAACAGGTTACGTTCTTTGGGCGGCAGCAGAACATGACCTCCGGACTTATTGTAGAGCAAGGGGCCGGATGCAGCCTCTATGCCAATGTGGAAGAGGCCATTCTGAACAGCGACTTCACCCAGCTTCCGGAAGACCTTATGATGTGCGCCATTGCCCTCTCCCTTACGGAATCGATCGACCTGGATGACTTCTCTTTTGACGATGAGGAAGAAGATTAAAGGGATAAAGGATTTTACCGTATGCCGCTTAAAGAGACGGATGTAGACCTGTTTAACGAGTCGGGCCGCCCGGTGCCTGTCAATGAGCGAATAGCCCGCAAATGTATTTCCGAGGTCGCCCGGCAGGAAGCCTGTTCGTTTAGCATGCTTGAGCTGGTGTACGTGGATGAGGAAACGATCAAAGAGGTCAACATCAAACATCTTGACCACGACTATGTGACTGATATCATTACCTTTCGCTACGATGAGGACCCATCTTCCATTGATATCGAAGGAACCCTGTTCTGTTGCGCCCAGCGAATTGCCGAACAGGCAGAGGAGCTTGGTCAGGATGAAGTCACGGAATTCAAGCGCGTGCTGATTCACGGCCTTTTACACCTGGCTGGATATGATGACCGCACCGAAGAAGATCGACTGGAGATGCGGCAGCGGGAAGATTTTTACCTTGATTTTGTTTAGTCATGGATCATGGGTCATGGATTGTGGGTTGTGGTTTTTTTTGAAAACGCAATCGGAACATCGTGGTTTGCATCTCGCAGTGATCTTGCAACTTCACGGATCTGGATTTAACAGTGGATACCCATGAGTGAACAGCCTCCAGTAACGGAACCCGGCAACCAAAGTGCTTTTGAGGTCGCTAAAAGCAAGACCAAAACGTACGCCCGCAATCTGTGGGATATTGTATCGCGCTATGCTGTTGTGGAACTGCCGAAGGAAACCGCCGCTAAACCGGAGGTTCCACCCGCCCGGTTTGAATATCGGCACAAAGGCTGGCTGGCACTGCTCGGCTTTTTCCCCTATCTGCTGGCATCAATGTTTGTAACCTCCTTTTTCTGGGACTTTCAGAATCTGCAGCTTTCACCAATGGGTTTACAGCTTCAGCTTGAAGGCTTGCTCAGGATATTGAGTATCAGTGGACTGATCGGCTTCTTTACCAACTGGCTTGCCATCACCATGCTCTTCAAGCCTTCCCAAAAGCGGCCTATACTGGGGTATGGTCTCATCCCTGCTCAAAAAGAGCGGATTGCCTGGCGACTCTCACGGGCGGTCTCCGACGACCTGATCAACCCGGAAATCATCAAGCAAAAGATCCATGAATCACAGCTTATAAGCCGCTACCGCGAAGAAGCCACCGCATACCTGAAAAGCATTATCGATGATCCCTCCTTCCGGGAGGAATTAAAAACCTGGGTCGTCGAATACGTCGATGAGATGATCGCCGACCAGGAGATCCGTTCTGCTATTGCAGAAAAAATTCTGCTTCAAATAGAAGAAGCCGTAGAGAATAAGTCGATTGAAAAAGTGGCCCTGAAAGCATATTCATTTATCCGGGGACAAGAGATGCAAAAAATTATTGAAGAGGCTCTTATCCGCCTGCCCGGTTCGGTGGAGAGAGGGCTCGACAAGGTGGATGACCTGCTCGATCGCCTCCCCTCCTCCCTTGAAAAGCACAGCGATGCCATCGAAAATATTGTCACCTCCCTGCTGTATCACCTTGTAAATCAGCTTGATGTGCAGGCGCTTGTCGAGGAAAAATTAAACGAATATGACGAACAGAAACTCACCAATATTATTCGCGGCGCTACCAATGAGCAGTTGAAATATATCCAGTACCTTGGTGCAGTTCTGGGCACAATTGGCGGATTTGTAATCTGGGAGCCGCTCCTGAGCATTACGGTGCTGGGTATAGTCGGCGGGTTGATCCTGATGGCGGACCACCTGATATTTCAATTTCGCAATAGTTAAGCTTCGAGACTTAAAATAAATTATTTTAAGTCTTATTACTTAAATAATTGATTTTTAAGCGTAAAGGCTTATATTGCTAACCGGGTTAACTTGGATATGTGGAGAATCGCTTTTCAACCTGAAACAGGCGAAAATTAGCTGAATGAAGAACAAAGAATCAATATACGCGGTAATCACCGGAGATGTCGTAGATTCCTCGAAGGTAGATCGCGCATACCGCGATCTGTTGATCGACACTCTGAAAGAAGCGTTTAGCCTGGCAGGAACCCTGACCCGTAAAAAAAACTGCTCTGTATCCTTTGATATTTACCGGGGAGACAGCTTTCAGGGAGTAATCACCGATCCCTCATTTGCGCTGCTGACCAGTCTCGTTATACGTGCCAGCCTTCGCAAAGCACAGCCCGAGAGCAGCACCATCAGCTGGGATGCCCGGACCGCGATCGGGGTAGGTCCCATCGACTATCTCCCGGATGAAGTTTCAGAAGGAGATGGCGAGGCTTACCGGCGTTCGGGCCCCCTGCTCGACAAGATGAAAACCGAACAGCGGCTCATTGTCAACACCCCGTGGGACGAGGTCAACAAAGAGTTAAGCGTACAATCTGCCCTGCTGGATGCGATCATCGCCAAATGGTCACCCAACCAGGCGGAAATTGTGCTTGAGCTGATTGAGGGTAAATCCAGAAAAACGATTGGCAGGGAATTCGGCATTTCGCAGGCAGCGGTCCATTACCGCGTAAAGGGCGCCGGCTGGCATGCCGTTAAAAAGTTTTTAGATCGCTATCAATTTATCATCCGGAAGCAACTCAAGACATGATTAGTCAACCCGAAATACTGATCCTGCTGCGCATAGTAACGGCCCACCTGCTGGCCGATTTCCTGCTGCAGCCCGAGCACTGGATCCACAAAAAGAATATTCGTGGCGTTCGGGCACCGCAGCTGTACTATCATGTTGGTATTGTGGGAGTGTTGACCTACCTCTTTCTCGCAGACTGGTCCAATATTCTATTGCCACTTTTTATCACTGGTACTCATTTTGCCATCGATTGGTGGAAATCGGGTCGCCCGCAGCGCGCCCGGTATTTCATCCTTGACCAGATGGCCCACCTGTTGATGATTCTGACAGGTTGGATTTTTTATATCGGCATTACTACAGAAGCGATCCAGTTTATAGAATCGGTGTTCACTTCACCCCCATTCTGGATTATCTTGATCAGTTATCTTGCTGCAACCTGGCCGTTTGGCTACCTGATCGCCATCATCACCAGGCGCTGGCAGCGGGAACTGGCCTCCGGCGACTCTCAACAGCTTGCGGGTCTCCAAAATGCGGGCATGTGGATCGGCTGGACAGAACGGTTTATTATACTCACTTTTATCCTGCTGGAACAGTACGGGGCCATCGGATTCCTCATTGCGGCCAAATCGATCTTTCGATTTAGTGGCAAGCTGGATGGGAACAGGGAGCGTAAAGAAGCGGAATATATTTTGATCGGCACGCTGTTGAGCTTTGCCCTGTCAATCGCCCTGGGCATCGGAGTGGCCTACCTGCTTGAACAATGGGGATAACCGGCCATCACCTGATAACTCGCCGTTCCGTCACTACCGCCGCAACTTTCACATCATACGGCTCGGTGGGTATCGATTCAACGATGCACTCTTCAAAGCATAACCCTGCCGACGGGGCCTCCGTGTTCGCCAGAAAACGGTCGTAAAATCCCTTCCCATAGCCAATTCGATTGCGTTCCAGGTCCGCACCCACCATCGGTACGATTACAAAATCGAGCTCATCCGGCTGTACCTCTCTTCCATTGGCGGGCTCCAGCACGCCCCACTCATTTCGCTGAAGCGACTCAAAAGAATGCAGTTCAACATGTCGGAGCTCTGTGGTTTCGATATCCGTGACCGGCACAACAACCCGCTTGTTAGATGCAAGCATCCAGCGCAGCAGGGCGTGGGTGTCCACTTCACGGCGGCTGTTCATCGAAACGTAGCAGTGGACCGTACGGCTGCTCTTGAACTCCGGAAGTGTCTGAAGGCGGGCCGTTATATTTTCGGAAGCTTTCTGGTAATCCGGCTCAGGGAGGCCGGCACGGAGATTCAACAGCCGGCTGCGAAGCTCCTCCTTTTTTTCTTTAATACTCATCTGAACGCTACAAATAGATTAATTTATGCTGATCCAGCCGTTCTTTCTCTTCCAGCGTGTCAAGGAGCTGATCCCAGATATCCATCCCGTACTTATTCATAAAGTAGATGAATGAAACCGTACGTTCCTGCAGGGCTCCCTCCGGGTAGAGGTTTGCCTTGATCCTGCGGATGCGCTTCAGCTGCGTCTCTTCCTGCTGTTTTACGGATCGGTATACCTTGCCTTTCAGCTTGTCGAGTTCCCCAAAGTAGACCGCCGTAGCCTTCCCGGCCGCCCCTTCCAGGGTCGGATCGATCTCCCTGATCTCCGAGGTATGTCCCTCCGCTATTTGTTTTACTTTTTCTTTCCAGTCGCCAAATATAGCTTCGATATCATGCCGCTCCGTCTGGTCGACATACGCCGATTCAAGATCCTCGATACGCTGCTCGTACTCTCCCACCTCAAACGGCAGTTCATCCAGGATTCGACTTATCGCGGGCTCAATGATTGTGGCACTCATCCGGGGAAAAATGGCGGGCATGCTGCGTTCAAACAGTTCATACATCTTTTTCATCTGGCCGTAGTATGCCAGTTCTCCGGGTCCGGCTACATAGCCGAGGGTGGGTACCATCAGGTCCTGCAGGATCGGCCGGAGAAATACATTCGGAGAAAATTTTTCCGGATCCTCGTCAATAAGATCCAGCAACTGCGCCGTAGACCATTCACGACCACTGTCGGTCTTCCAGCTCTGCCCGTTCCGCAAAATTTTGGTCCTTCCGGCTTCCTCATCCAGGTAGAACAGGTTGGAATCGTAGACAGTGGCCTGCCGGTGGTAGTTAGTTTCCAGTTCTGATGATTGCTGCTCCAGGGCTTCCCGAATTTGGTCAGCCTCTTCAATAGCGTATTTCATGCAATGGCGCGCCCTCTGCTTGATCGAGTTGCAGTTACTCCCGGCCAGAATAAGCCCGTGTTTTGAGAACAACTCCGCGATTAGCTGGCCAAAGGCGGTATCCAGCCGTGTGCCATTGGTGTAGCAGGAATTCAGCAGCGCCCACAGGTCGGCGGTGAAATCGGTCTCAAAAAGATCGTTTTCAATCTCATTTTTAAATAAATAGAATGAGTCATCCAGGGTGAGTTCGGCAACGGGCGGGTAGCTGTTTCGGTTGTATTCAAGGGCATGCGTCTTCAGGTCATCATGGTTGAGCAGGCGCACATGCTTTACCTCATCATAGTCGTGATCTTCATCCGCCAGCCAAAACACTGGAATGACGGGCCGATCGAGTGTTTGCTCCAGGGTATCTGCCAGGTGAATGGTCGTGACCGTTTTGAGGATGGTAAACAGCGGGCCCCCGAAAATCCCCACCTGCTGGCCGGTAACCAGTGCCAGCGAGCGATCTTCACGCAACCGGTCAATATTCTTCAAGGCGTTTGCATGCAGATTGAACCGCTCGTTAAACTGTTTGAGCAGCTCAGCGGTTTCCGCCCGGTCCTGGGGAGCTGTAATGCGTTCAGCATGCTGTTGAAGGGCGTCCATGTCAAATGGATTAGCCGAATAGAAATCGGACAGCTGAGCGTACTCACTCACATATGTTCTGAAAAGTTTGGTAAACGGTAACTTGTTGAATGGATAATTTTTTAACTGCAACTGCTATCCTTTAAGCTTTTTAATCTCATCACGGAGGCGCGCGGCTTTTTCATAATTTTCCGTGTCGATGGCGGTCTGGAGTTCATTCTCAAGCTTTTCCAGCTTGGTCATTTCACTGGCGGGCTTTTCCTCGCGAAGGGTCGAAATGTCTCCCTGGCTCTCCTCCGACTCCGAGATGATGCCGGCCTCTTCCAGGATGGTATCGGCTACATATATCGAGGCATCAAACCGGATAGCCAGGGCAATAGCGTCGCTGGGCCTGGCATCGAGCTCCATATGTTCACCATTTTTATTGTAAATGATCTGGGCATAGAAGGTGCCCTCGCTCAGATCATTTATAAAAACCTGTTCCATCTCAGCCCCAAAACTTTGGATAATATTTTTAAGCAGGTCATGTGTCATAGGGCGTGGTGGCTTGATATGCTCGAGCTCCAGCGCTATCGCCTGCGCCTCAAACGTCCCGATAATAATGGGCAGGCGCCGGTTACCATGAACCTCGTTCAGTATTAAAGCATATGCCCCGCCGCTGCTTGGACTTGTGGAAAGCCCGAGTATTTCCATCTTTATTTTATCCAATGGTACCTAAAACTTTGGGTTGATAACTGCGGTTACTATGGCGTCTAAGTTACAGATTTTTAGCTTACACTTAAACCATTTACCCCACTTATTTAAACGATTAGTCTGACAGCTGTGTTCATTTTATTAAAACCTGAACAAAGGGACTGAATAATCATGCGAAAGGAACAGATATCACCCGAGATATCCAAATTGCGGTGGGGAACGGTTGAACTTTCCGGTGGACAGCGCTACAAGGATGTAAAATTGTACCCGGGGGGTTCCCGCGAGTGGGACTGGAATGAGACCGGAACCAGTCATGTGCCCGGCATTCAGCCCGCAGATGTTGGAGAACTTCTCGAGCACAATGCGGAAGTGGTAATTCTTTCAAAAGGGATCAATCAACGGCTGCAGGTAAAATCGGAAACCGAGCGTATGCTCCAAAATAACGGGGTTGAATATCACATTCTGCAGTCAGAAAAAGCGGTAGATAAATACAACGAATTGCGGAAAGACCGGCCGGTGGGAGCCCTGATTCACTCAACCTGCTAACACCACTACCAGGCGGCATGGAGAACCGGAGAAAACAACCTTATTTATATGAATTCTAAATAAAAAGTTTCTACCTAAATTATTCTCAAATTAACTCCCAGAGTCCTATATTCGCTGCCTGCAATTGCGTTGACATTGCATCGTAATGACCCTAATTTCTCGTTCCGTTATTGAACCAGAACAATGTTATGCTAGAAAATTATATACCCATTGTAATTACTGCTTCTGTTGCCATCGGGCTGGCGGTACTGCTGAACGTTCTTGCCCGTGTTGTGGGGCCCTACCGGCCTAATTTAACGAAGCTGGAACCGTATGAAAGTGGCATGGATCCGGTTGGTGAGGCCCGCGACCGCTATTCGATCAGCTTTTACATGGTGGCTATGGAATTTCTGGTATTTGACCTCGAGGTCGTTTTTATCTACCCGTGGGCAGTACGATATTTGGATCATGGTCCGGGAACTTTAATGGTCATGATATTTTTTATTTTTGTACTTTTTGTCGGCTTGATTTACACCCTCAAGAAAGGCACGCTGGACTGGGATATTAAACGCAAAATTTTAGAAAATTGAGTTTATATGGGTCTTGAAAACACATTAAGTGAAGGTTATCTCACCACCAAACTGGACACCCTGGTAAACTGGGCGCGCTCCAACGCCGCCTGGCCAATGCCGATGGGGCTGGCCTGTTGCGCTATCGAAATGATGGCGTTTGCCGGTCCCCGCTATGACGTTTCCCGGTTTGGCTCCGAGGTGATGCGCTTTTCTCCCCGCCAGGCGGATGTCATGATTGTAGCCGGATGGGTTAACTACAAAATGGCCCATGCCATCCGGCGCGTGTGGGACCAGATGCCGGATCCCAAATGGTGTATCGCCATGGGAGCTTGCGCTTCAACAGGGGGCATGCACCGCTGTTACGGGGTTGTTCAAGGCTGTGATAACTTCCTTCCTGTCGATGCCTACATTTCCGGTTGTCCTCCCCGCCCCGATGCGCTCATCCACGCCCTTATGAAAATTCAAGACAAAGTACGTACCGAACACTCCATAACGCTTGATACCTAACATGAGTCTGGAACTGAACGAACAATTTCAACGTGTTATCGATGGCCTCAGCGAAGAGTTCTCGGAAAAGCTTGTAGAGGTGTACCAGTCTACCGGAGACACCTTCGTTCGCGTAGATCCTGATGCCATCGTGGATGTCTGCCAATACCTGAAAGAGAAGCATCATTTTATCTATCTGGTCGATATTTTCGGGACCGATCGCTTTACTTCTGAAGATCGGTTTGAGGTAATTTACAACCTGCTCTCGCTGCGTGACCGGCTCCGCCTTTTTATCAAGGTATGGCTGCCTGAAGAGGATCCTGAAATTGAGAGCGTGACCGGTCTTTGGAAGGCCGCCAACTGGTTTGAACGGCAAACGTATGATATGTTTGGAATTCGCTTTACAGGTCACCCTGATTTCCGTCGAATATATATGCCGGAAGATTTTGAATACTTCCCCATGCGAAAAGAATTTCCTCTGCTGGGCATTCCTGGCTCAATTGAACTTCCAAGCTCAACTCCCGATACTGAATAGCTATGGCCATTCAAGATCTTACAAACAAGGTAAAACCGAAGTTTTTCAAGGAACACCAGGAATCGCTCTACAAAAGCCTTGAAGACAAGCATACCACTATTGAGATGCTTGAGGACGAGGATCCCCTGAATACCAAGATGGTTCTCAACATGGGACCACAGCACCCTGCCACACATGGTGTGTTGCGCCTGGTCATTCAGCTGAACGGAGAGATTATTGAAAAAACCAAAGTGGATATCGGGTTTCTTCACCGCGGTGTTGAGAAGATTGCTGAAAACAAGACCTACCAGGAGTTCATGCCCTACACCGATCGCATGGACTACCTCTCTCCCTATAATAACAATGTAGCACTCTGTACAGCCGTCGAAAAAATTGCTGACGTGGAAGTTCCCGAACGGGCCCACTACATTCGCATGATTGGCTGCGAGCTGGCCCGGATTTCCTCGCACCTGCTGTGGCTGGGGACGATGGTTATGGATGCCGGGGCCGTCTCCTTTTTTATCTGGACATTCCGCGAACGAGAAAAACTCTACGATATTTTTGACCAGCTGACCGGTCACCGTTTCACCGTGTCACATGCCCGTATTGGCGGGGTAGCCAACGATATTACTGACGATGCGATGGCGATGATCAAGGATTTCGCCAACAGTTTTCCACAGGAACTGAAAGACTGGCACAAGCTGTTGGATCGCAACCGCATTTTCTTTGATCGTAATGAGGATATCGGCATCCTGGAAACGGAAGACGCCCTTCAACTGGGGGCTACCGGCCCCACCCTGCGCGCGTCCGGTTACGCCTACGACATCCGGAAATTTGCTCCCTATGCCCGGTATGACGAGGTAGATTTTGAAGTACCCACCCGGCTGGAAGGCGACAACCTGGCCCGTTATTACGTGCGCATGGAGGAGATGCAGGAAAGTATCCGCATCATCCAGCAGTGCCTCGACAAGCTGCCGAAAGGTCCCGTCCGAACGGACAACGCCAAGCAGGCCTATCCTTCCAAGGATGAAGTCTACTATTCCATGGAGGGGATGATTCACGACTTCATGATGACCGACACCGGCATCTGTCCGCCCGAAGGAGCCGAATCCTACCATGCGGTTGAAGCCCCCAAGGGTGAACTTGGGTATTTCATACAGAGCGATGGAACGGGGCACCCGTGGCGGTTAAAGATAAAATCTCCTTCGTTTGCCAATCTCCAGGTACTCGAAGAGATTCTCGATGGCGAAATGGTGGCTGACACCGTCGTTATTATCGGGGGCGTAGATCCTGTAATGGGAGAAGCGGACAAATAGAAATTCTTGAATTTTTGAATTTATGATTTGTTGAATGAATTATATTCAATCATTCAACAAATCAATAACTCTATAATTTTCATATAGATGGCTGAGCTGTCATTTTCAGAAGAAGAACTGAAACAGATTGAAAAAATAAAAGCCAAGTTTCCGGAAGTGAAACCGGCTACGCTGCCTGTCCTTTGGGTGGCTCAAAAAAAGTTTGGGCACGTGAAGCCCGAGGTACAAAAGCTGGTGGCCGAAACCCTGGATTTGCCTGAATCTCATGTACACGGAGTAGCAACTTTTTATACCCAATATTACAAGGAAGAGATGGGCGAGCACGTGCTGGATGTCTGTACCTGCCTGAGCTGCCAGCTCTGTGGCGGATACGACATCTTGCAATATCTGGAGGAAAAACTTGGCATCCAGGCGGGAGAAACCACTGATGACGGCATGTTCAGCCTGCAGGAAGTGGAGTGCCTTGGCGCCTGTGGTTACGCCCCGATGCTCCAGGTTACCAACGGGCAATATGTCAACAACCTGACCAAGGAGAAAGTCGATAAATTGATTGAGGATCTGAAATCGGGCAAAAAGCCTGAGTTTGAATCGATGAAGATGCCTCAACTGGAAAAACGAAATCAAGCTGCATCGTAATTATGGCTTCAGACTGGAAATCTTACGAACCGTTATTAATTCCCGACATCCCCGGACTCGAACAAATCGATGTCTACGAGGAAAACGGTGGCTACGAAGCACTCAAAAAAGTTCTTCAGAAGGAAAAATGGTCGCCCGATGACGTCACCAACGAGGTGAAGGCTGCCAACATTCGCGGTCGGGGCGGTGCCGGTTTTAACGCCGGACTAAAATGGAGCTTCATGCCTGATCCCGACGGCGGCCCCCGTTACCTGGCATGTAATGGAGACGAGTCGGAACCCGGCACATTTAAAGATCGCAAGATTTTTGAGTACAATCCCCACCTTTTCATTGAAGGCGCTGCCATCGCCGCCTACGCCATGTCGATCACCACAATTTATGTCTATATTCGCGGCGAATACATCTCCTGGGTAGATATGTTCCAGAAAGCCGTGGATGATGCCTATGACAAAGGATATCTCGGCGAAAATATTTTAGGAACCGATTACAGCGTTGATCTTGAAATTACCTATGGGGCCGGAGCTTATATCTGCGGCGAAGAAACTGCGATGCTCGAATCACTGGAGGGCAAGCGGGGATATCCGCGCGTGAAGCCCCCCTTCCCTGCTCAGAAAGGACTTTGGGGACGGCCAACGACTATCAACAATATTGAGACATTATCCAACGTGCCGCTCGTAATCAACCGAGGTGCCGACTGGTATACCAGTGTGGGAGCCGAAGATCACCCGGGTCCAATTTTGTACGGAATTTCCGGTCATGTGAATCAACCCGGCGTTTATGAATATCCCAGCGGCGTACCGGTTATGGAACTGATCAACGACGTTGCGGGAGGCATCCGGGGTGGCAAGGAATTGAAGGCGCTGATTCCGGGCGGCTCCTCGACCCCGGTGCTGCGGGCCGATCAGCTCGAAGAGGTAACGATGAATGCCGAGTCACTTCGCGAGGCGGGTTCCATGATGGGAACAGCCGGCATGGTGGTAATGGATGAAGATACCGACATGGTCGATGTGCTCTGGCGGATTGCCCATTTCTACCATCACGAGTCATGCGGACAGTGCACCCCCTGCCGCGAAGGAACCGGCTGGCTCGAAAAAGTGCTGATCAAAATTAAAAACGGCGAAGGGGAGATCAAGGATCTGGACCTGCTGCTGGACCTAACCACCCAGATGGAAGGGCGAACGATTTGTGCTCTTGCCGACGCCGCCGCATGGCCCGTGCGCCATACCATCAACCGGTTCCGCGATGAATTTGAGGCCAGGTGCAAGAAATCGGTACACGCCGTGGCGTGATTTAGTTATTAGTTATTGGTTATTGGTTATTTGTTGGTCCGGATCTTCCCAGTAACAAGTAACTAATAACTTTAGTCTAAAGGAGAATAATTAAGATGCTGACGAGCAATTAAAACAAGGTTCAAAGCATCATAAACAGATTAACTACACAATGCCTGAAGTATTTATAGATGGAAAACGGTTCGAGTTTGAAGGGAGCCCTTCCCTGCTTCAATTTATCATGGATCAGGGCATGGAAGTTCCCTACTTCTGTTATCACCCCTCGATGTCTGCACCGGCCAACTGCCGGCAGTGCCTGGTAAAAGTGGGACAGCCCGTGAAAGATCGTGAAACGGGTGAATTTGAACTGGATGAAAACGGAGAACGAAAAATTCGCTGGTTTCCCAAACTTCAGCCCTCCTGCAAGATGGATGTCAGCGACGGCATGGTCGTCAAAACCCAGGAAGTGGATGAAGAGGTAGAACGGGCGCAGAAAGACAATCTCGAATTTATCCTCATTAACCACCCGCTGGACTGCCCGATCTGCGACCAGGCCGGCGAATGTCCGCTGCAGATCCAGACCTACAAATACGGGCCGGAAGGCAGCCGGTTTGAAGTCCAAAAAGCGCACAAGCCCAAACGGGTTCAACTCGGGCCACGCGTTACGCTCGATGCCGAACGCTGCATCAACTGCACGCGCTGTGTGCGTTTTACTGAGGAAATCAGTGGTACCGAACAGCTTACGATTGTATCCAGGGGCGACAAGAATTACCCCGCTACTGCTCCGGGCGAAGAATTTGATGATCCCTATTCACTGAACACTGTTGACATCTGTCCGGTAGGAGCGTTGACTTCGAGCGATTTCCGTTTCAAGGCGCGGGTGTGGGAAATGAATCAAACTCCCAGTATCGATATTACCAGTGGCAAGGGTACCAATATTGACCTGTGGACGCGTGACAATCTTATTTTGCGGATTACTCCACGCTTCAATAAAGAAGTCAATGAATGGTGGATGCCCGACGAAGCACGCGATGCCTACCAGAAATTTAATGAGAACCGGGTTTCCCGGCCCTCACTCAAGATTGACGGGCAACAGCAAGCCGGTACCTCATGGAATAACGCCATCGAAACATTTGCTGAAATTCTGGAAGCCCATGACAGCGACGACATTCTTGTTATCGGGAGTCCACACGCCTCGGTTGAAGAGAACTACTCGTTCAATAAATTTTTCAATCTACTCGGCGTTGAAACCGCCAAATTTGTTCCCCATATCGTCGAGGGATACGGTGACGATTTCCTCCTGACCGATGACCAGGCCCCCAACACCAACGGCTGCCGGTTGATTGACCTGGATGAAATAGATTCAAAATCCCTCAAATCAGCGATCGGGTCCGCCAAGGTGGTAATTATGCTTTCGGATGAACTCGTAGATCGCGAGGTCCTCACCTCCGCCGACCTGCAGGCTCCCTATGTTATAAGCCTGGCGACCAACAAAACCGAGACCGTTCAGGAGTCTGACCTGGTGATTCCGATCACTTGTGTCGCCGAACACGCGGCCAGTTACGTCAATATTGACGGACGCATCCAGCGGTCCATGCCGGCTAAAGAGACCAAGTACACCAACCGAAGCCTCAACCTTGAGATGTCGGAAGGCCGCCTTGATCGCTACGGTACTAATTTTGACAACTGGAGAACCGAAGAAAACAAAGTGGATTGCCTGCCGGTTTGGGATTTTCTGAATAAATTGGGAGATCGCCTGGGACTCAATTTTCAATATGAACATTCCCGCGCGGTAATGGCTGATATTGCCTCCTCCATCCCCGCCTTTGAAGATGTTACCTACGAACGAATGGACGAGGAACAGGGCATTCAGCTTCCGCTCGAACACAAAGAACTGAGACAAGATTAATCACGCCTGTCGTAACAGTATTTTATTACAGGTAAAACGAATCAAGAATTACTGAATGGAGCCGGTAACAACAACTTCGTATATCGTTTTAGGAACTGCATTATTTATGCTGCTCAACTCGGCAGCACTCGCTGTTTACGCTGAGCGACGCATCGCTGCCCAAATCCAAAATCGAATCGGGCCAAACCGGGTAGGTCCGTTTGGTCTGCTTCAACCGATTGCCGATGTTCTTAAACTCATCCTGAAGGAGGATGTTACTCCCGCCCACGGTTTCAAAGTCATTCACACTATCGCTCCCATTATCCCTGTGGTTACGGCTTTGATGACTGTCGTGGTCATTCCGTTTGGAGACGGTTTATATGTTACCGATCTAAACGCAGGCGTTCTCTTTCTTTTGGCAATGACATCGATCGGAGTCTATGGCGTAACGCTGGCCGGATGGTCCTCCAACAGCAAATATTCACTCCTTGGCGGACTTCGGGCCGCTGCCCAGATGATCAGCTACGAGCTGCCGATGGGCATGGCCATTGCCTCCTGTATCCTGTTTTCCAACTCCCTCAGCATGCTTGACCTGGTTGACTCCCAGGAATATTGGTGGAATATTTTCCGCAATCCGGTGGGCGGAGTCATCTTCATCGTTGCAGCTTTTGCTGAAGCAAACCGCACGCCGTTCGACCTTGTCGAGGCCGAGCAGGAGCTCGTCGGCGGCTTCCATACGGAATACAGCGGCATGAAATTTGGAATGTTCTTTCTGGCCGAATATATGCATGTTGTTATCGGCAGTATGCTGATTACCACATTCTTTTTTGGAGGATATCACCTCCCATTCGCCGGTTACTGGCTTCCCGAACTGAGCGGTACCATGAAGGCTGCTCTTGATGTGGGTATTTTCACGTTAAAAACACTGTTTTTTGCCTTTGTTTACATCTGGGTGCGCTGGACCATTCCACGATTCAAATACAATCAGGTGATGAAGCTTGGCTGGAGCCGCATGCTGCCGATCAGTATCATTAACTTCATGGTATTGGCTGTGCTTATTTACGCGTATTATCACTTCATTTAATCCGGTGTGCAGATAGTATTCTCGATTAAACCTCCAAGGTTGTAGAAACCTTGGAGGTTTCTTATTTGAGACTTCAATATAGGCTCAGTGGCGCTCCGCTGAACACTTGCGCCAGAATCAGGGGTTTTCTTTTTTATCAAATCATGAGTCTATTTTTTATCTTTAAGATTTAGAAATCGAAAACGAAATATCCTCCACGCAAACTGTTAGTCACGCAAATCCAATGAAAAAAGTAGCGTTCAAAACGTTAGGCTGTAAGCTCAATTACTCGGAGACGCTGACCATCCAGCGCGACTTCGAGAAAGAGGGCTACCGGATTACCGACTTCGACGGGCAGGCCGACATCTATGTGATCAACACCTGCTCGGTCACCCAGAGTGCCAACAGCACCTGCCGCAAAACGGTGCGCCGGGCCCTGCGCCGCAATCCGGATGCCTTTGTGGCTGTAGTGGGGTGTTACGCTCAGCTAGAACCGGAGGAAATCGCCGAAATTGATGGCGTGGATACCGTGCTGGGTGCCAAAAACAAATTCAACCTTCTGGATCTGTTTGATGATTTTAAGAAGCAGTCTGAACCGGTCATATACCATTCCGATGTTAATGAGGCGGTCGATTTCCACAACGCTTTTTCTGCCGACGACCGTACCCGGGCCTTCCTGAAAGTACAGGATGGCTGCAGCTACAGCTGCTCGTTTTGTACCATTCCCCTGGCCCGGGGTGAAAGCCGGAGCCCAGATATTGCGACCGTTATTCGAAATGCCCAACACCTGGTGGAGGATGGCTTTAAGGAGATCGTGGTCACCGGTGTAAATGCCGGTGATTTCGGGCGCGGCAGCGAAGAAAACTTTTTTATGCTACTCCGGGAGCTCGACAACGTAGATGGGCTGGAACGCATCCGGTTTTCTTCCGTCGAGCCCAACCTGATGCATGAGGAGATTATCTATTTTACAGCCGAGTCCGACAAAATACAACCCCATTTCCACATACCGCTGCAAAGCGGTTCCGATCAAATGCTGGGACTGATGCGCCGGCGATACCAGTCCGGCCTGTACCGGCAGCGCGTGGAACTGATCCGAGAGCTGATGCCGGATGCCGCCATAGGAGTGGATGTGATCACCGGTCACCCGGGTGAAACTGACGAGCTTTTTCATGAGTCATTTGATTTTATCGACAGCCTGCCGGTCTCCTACCTTCATGTGTTCACCTATTCTGAGCGACCGAATACCCATGCCCTGAACATTGAACCCAAGGTTCAGAACAGCGTACGCAAGCAGCGCACCCACACGCTGCGGCGCCTCTCCAAAAAGAAACGATACGAGTTTGATACCCGCTTCCAGGGGGAAATGCGCCCCGTACTCTTTGAGGGATCCAACAAAAACGGAGCCATGCTGGGCTGGACGGATAACTATGTGCGCGTCGGAATTCCGTATGATCCAAAGCTGGAAAATAAAATTCTGCCAGTAGAGCTCGGCGCCCGAACCCGGGAGGGTTACCTGATCGGTACACTAACCGACAGCGTTCGTGAAGAGGAACAAGTCATTGCTGAACTAACGGTATAAAATCTTATGTGCCCGGATTCCACCACTCCTGATAAACTTATCCAGGATATCAAACGTTTTCTGAAGCGAGAACGTGAGATGTATGGTGATTTTTCTATCAAATTGCCTGTTGATGAACTGGATTTGGAAGAGGTAGCAAAGGTTGACGAAACTACTTCAAATTCGGAAGAATCCTCCGATCACAAACCAACAGAAACAGAAGAGCAAGAAACGAGTGCAGAGACCAAATCACTGCCGGAGCGGTTGGAAGCGTGCACCTCTCTCGAAGAACTGCGCGAGCTTTGCGCGAAGGCCGATGTTTTAAGAACGGATTTAGAAGGCACGAACCTGGTCTTCGGAGTCGGTAATCCCAATGCAGACTTGATGCTGATCGGGGAAGCACCGGGCGCAGAAGAGGACAAACAGGGTGAGCCTTTTGTGGGGAAAGCGGGACAACTGCTCAATAAAATTCTGGCTGCTATCGACTTTGATCGCGAGGATGTCTATATCGCCAACATCCTGAAACACCGTCCGCCGAACAACCGGAATCCCAAACCGGAGGAGCGCGAACGCAACCTGCCCTTTCTTCTAAAACAGATTGAGCTGGTCGATCCCAAGCTCATTCTTTGCCTGGGTAAAGTGTCTGCACAAACGCTGCTAGAATCAGATAATTCCTTGAAAAGCATGCGGGGAAAATTTCACAATTTCATGGACAGATATGAATTACTGACCACCTATCACCCGGCGGCCCTGCTTCGCCATGCCAAGTGGAAACGGCCCACCTGGGAGGATGTACAGATGCTGCGCAAGCGGTATGATGAGCTGGGAGGCAAGCCGTGATATTTTTCTAATGCTATTTAAAACCTTCCGGGTTTGGTAACGAGCAACTGGTCGAAACCTCCGAGGTTTGGTTATTCAACAGCGCCTGCCCTCTTCGAACTACAGCTGTTCGTCATCAGGTGAAAAAACTCGCAGGTTTGGTATAGGCCACTGCCCTGCCCGAAACCTGCCAGTTTTTTTGAACTACTGCCCGCTGCTATTTCTCAAATCCGCAGGGTTAAATGACACATAATGACAGCCAAATATTACACGTACTATCCTTGACCAAGGGAAAACCCTGCGGGTTTAGGAAGAGGCACTTCAACCTGTAGTCCAATACCACTGGCGCGAGCGTCCCGCTCGTGCGCCTCCCATTCCATTTACCACAGCAAAAACTCACTACCGTGCTCTATAGTTTTTTGATTCCGTTCCCTAATCTGTCGTTCCCGTATTCTCTTGTTTGGGCAGCTGCCTGTTCTCGTTCGCCTCATAGCCCGGTTTAAACGTAAGCGTGTCCGGCTGCCATCCATTGGAGGTATTTGTACCCAAAACCTGTGCTCCTGATAATTGCAGAAACGTTGATCAGGAATAATTTCCCATTATGTATCGAAAATACAATGCCGAATATGGGAGTTAATGATCCCTGAATTTTTACAAATTTCCCGGCATCAATGCTTTACTTAAGAGAGTCACTTTTGTTATTATAGATGATGCCGCACGAGACCCCAGCAGGCAGCGAAGCACACTTGCAGAGTGCTCATTGCTCTCGTACCAGTTTAAAAAAGATGCTTTAAAATTAAGCGCTGAATCAGCACGACATGGCTCCCAAACAAAACGGCTCAAATTACCAGAAAAAAAATCGATCAAATACCGATCTGCTTGAACAGGAAGGTCGCGTCCCCCCGCAGGCGGTTGAGGTGGAAGAGGCGGTCCTCGGCGCGATGCTCATTGAGCATGAAGCCGCCACGGTGGCGCTACAGATGCTGCGACCGGAGGATTTCTACAAGCCGGCCCACCAGCATATTTTTGAAGTCCTCCATGACCTGTATGAAAGGGACAATCCGCTGGATCTGCTGACCGTGGAAAATGAATTGCGGGACAAGGAAATGCTGGACAACATAGGCGGGGCTGGATATCTTTCCGAATTGACCCGCTCGGTGAGCTCGGCCGCCAATATCGATTACCACGCCCAGATTATTTCGGAGAAAGCCACCAAGCGAAATCTTATCCTCGGGTGCACCGATATCATTAAAGAGGCTTATGACAGCACATCGGACCCGTATGACGTACTTGACCGGGCGGAGCAGCGCATTTTTGATATTGCCAACCAAAAGCAGCGGGCACAGGCCACCCCGATCGGGGACGTGTTGAAAGACACCCTCTCCTACCTCGAAGATATCCGCGGCAAGCCGTCCGGGATTACGGGCGTTCCCAGTGGATTGGATATCGATGATTATACCGCCGGCTGGCAAAATGGTGATCTTGTCATTATTGCCGCCCGTCCCTCTATGGGAAAAACAGCGTTTGTGTTGACCGCGGCACGGAACGCCGCGCTCCACCAGGATGAAAACCTACAAACAAATGTCGCTTTCTTTAGTCTTGAAATGTCCGCACAGTCGCTCGTTCAACGATTCCTGACCATGGAGGCACGGATCAACGCGCAAACCGCCCGTTCCGGCCGACTGGAGGATGAGGAGTTCAAGCGGCTGATTGATGCGGCCGGCCGGCTGTTTACAGCCAATATTTTTGTAGACGACACGCCCGGGCTGAGTATTATGGAATTACGCACAAAGGCACGTCGCCTGAAAAGTGAGCACGATATAGGCATTGTCGTCGTCGACTACCTGCAGCTGATGACCACCAACAAAAAAGATCTGGGTACCCGGGAGCAGGAGATCGCTACAATCTCGCGAGGTTTGAAAGCCCTGGCGAAAGAACTGAATGTGCCCGTAATTGCCCTCTCCCAGCTAAGCCGGGCTGTAGAGCAGCGCGGGGGCGACAAGCGGCCGCAGCTCAGCGACCTCCGCGAATCGGGATCGATCGAGCAGGATGCCGACGTGGTTTGCTTCCTGTATCGTCCGGAGTACTATGGAATCAAAACCACTCCCGACGGGCAGTCTACTACCGGCCTTGCGGAAATCATCGTCGGCAAGCAGCGAAATGGTCCCACCGGCAGCGTAAGCTTGTACTTTGTTAAGGAATACGCCCGTTTCGAAAACCTGACTACCGCCTCTCCCGCACCGTTTGACGAAGAACACCAGGAGAATAGTTCCGGCAAAAACACAAACTCCAATTCCCCTTCTGGGGGAACCCCACCGATCGGCCACGACCCCGGACCGGATGAAGACGAAGCCCCTTTCTGATATCTGCGAAAAGGGAAGATTGCAAGACGATAAGTAATTTTACACGCTCATAATTTTCATTCGTCTCGTGACCTGCGTTTTACCTTCGATTAGCACCTTCGCCTTGCTGACAAACCAATTTTCTGGTGGCTTTAGGCTTCCTTTTAACAGGATAACTGTTTTGGGGCTTACACTTCATGCTTTTGTAAACCACTTGGGTCGTTGTAAAACATGGGATCTTTGCAGAAGCTACTGTTTTGTTGGGAGAGGGTTGTACCACCGACCTTATTGCCTTATAAACGGGAGTACAACTCCCTCAGAACGAGAAATTGAGGGTTTTGAAAAGCTCTCAAACATATAACTTTTAATGCTGTCCACCCAGAGAGCCTGTCGCAGGTGCCGGACCTCGGTACTACTTTTTGTCTTTTCCCGAAAGTTTTTTCAGTGCATATGCTCCCCCACCTGCGGCCAACGCCAGGAGTCCTCCGTCAATGGGAGCCTGGCTGGGCGGGCCTGGCAGGCCGGGTTGAGAATAGGTTATTTCAGGATAAACAAATAGAAGAGCCAATAGAATAAATGTACAGAGGTATTTCATGTTGTCTATTATTTTATAGGATTGTGTGCACCAAAAATTATCGCCGATAGCTCTGGATGGGGACTACCAACATTTAGGTGCTTGTAGATGATATTAGATTGTTAATTTTGTCAGACTAAGCGGTTATTTCCACGTAATTGCATTTATTAATTCCAATAACATTAGAATTTCTTAATATTTTAATGGATATAATAACGGGCTTTGAAAATTTTATAAAGCGCCTGTTACCCCTTAGAAAGGCATTAAAATACTATCAGAGCGTATACTTAATCTTGTAGATGACCTTTTATTTAATGAACAAACCATTATTTAGAAAGGAGTTACCCTTTTTTGCGACTCAAATATAAACAAAAATTAGAAAATTCCAATATTTTATATACGCTATTCAGCTTTGCTGATACTGGTTACCAGTTTTTGGAAGTGATTGTTATTTGGTATCCAATAACTAAACCGTTTCTTTGCTGCGTTCCCCGAAACGGTTCATAAATCCACAGGTTGGAAGGGAATTAATCTAATTTTATTTGGCAGCCCCAAAATCCGGAAAAATCCTTCATCTGCTTTAAAGGGAAAATCACCCACTCAACGTGCAACGGTACTTCTACGCAGCCATTTCCCCTTTGCCTTGCTAAAGAACTAATTTCTTGGTGAGATCCAGGCTGAATACCTCTTATTTTTGAGATATCGCCTTCATTTCGCCGGGTGAGATATAATAGGCTTTGTACCAGTCGATAAAGTTTTCAATCCCTTCCCGGATACCTACTTGGGGTTTAAAATCGATATATTCAAAAAGATCATCGACATCAGCCCATGTTTTTGGAACATCGCCCGGCTGCATGGGCAGCATATTCTTTTCAGCCTGCACTCCCAGCTGGCTTTCGATCTCATGAATAAAATCCATGAGTCTAACAGGACTGCTATTCCCTATATTAAATACCCGATATGGGGCAAAACTGGTAGAGGGATCCGGATTATCTCCACTCCAATCGGGATTAGGTGACGGGGGTTTGGGAATCAAACGGGTAATACTTTCTACAATATCATCAATATAGGTAAAGTCGCGTTCCATATTCCCGTAGTTGAATACCTTGATCGGCTCGTCGTTCAGCATCGCTTCAGCAAACAGGAACAGTGCCATGTCCGGTCGTCCCCACGGACCGTACACCGTAAAAAATCTCAGCCCGGTAGTGGGAATATTAAAGAGATTGGAATAGGTATGAGCCATCAGCTCATCGGCTTTTTTACTGGCGGCGTACAGACTCATCGGGTGGTCGACGTTGTCTTTTGTTGAAAACGGCATATTTGTATTGGCACCATAAACGGAGCTCGAAGACGCGTATATCAGGTGCTGCAGCGAGTGGTGCCGGGCCCCTTCCAATAAATTCAGGAAGCCGGTTATATTACTGCTGACATATCGATATGGATCTTTCAGGCTATAACGCACACCCGCCTGGGCCGCCAGGTTTATTACGATATCAAAACCCTCGTCGGCAAACAGGCTATCGATAACCCGCTTATTTTCCAGGTCCGTTTTAATAAAGCTCAGGTTTTCATTGGTACTGCTTGGAACGATAGCCTCCTCCGTAATGGATTCCCGGGGAATTCCCAATTGCTCCAGCCGGTCATACTTCAGGTCGGTTGAGTAATAGTCGTTGATGTTGTCAAGTCCCACTACCGTATATTCCTCTTTGATGAGTCGGCTTGTCAAATGATATCCAATAAATCCTGCGGCACCTGTCACTAATACTTTGTTCATTTTCTTTGGGCTTTAATTATTTATACTTGCCAATTAATACACTGACTACCGGGCCGGACAATTGCATCATGAGCCTTTGGCTGCCAGTGGTTTATCTCTCTTTAAAAATTCTATTTATCTCATCTGTCTCTGTCTCTCTGCCTGACCGGTTCGGAAACTGATCCGACCCCGCCCCTTCACAAACTTTTCCATTTCCAACACATACTCCCTTTCTTTTATGGCATCCCTCAGGCGAATGCGGCTGAAAAACTGTTACCGGTTGCCTCTCAGATTTTCAATCAGCAGTATTGAGGTGGCGACAACACTAATGGCCGGTGCAATTACATTCACATAATCGGTAAAAGATGGTTTTCTGGTGATCTGCAACGAAACGATATCATTATTCTGCAGGTCAAACTCATACATCTCAATCGGCTCCGGCTCTCGGTACTTGTATCGGAAAAATGCGACCCCAACCAATTTCTGCTCCTTGTTGTATCGAGATACCTTGACTTCA
The DNA here is from genome assembly GCF_043951865.1 of Halalkalibaculum sp. DA3122. Taxonomy (NCBI): domain Bacteria; kingdom Pseudomonadati; phylum Balneolota; class Balneolia; order Balneolales; family Balneolaceae; genus Halalkalibaculum; species Halalkalibaculum sp. DA3122. The sequence goes on along the minus strand of NZ_JBINJF010000021.1, from coordinate 7,721 downwards.
ATTTGTGTTTTTGACCAGTCCAGGTTTGATTCTCGGCCTCTTATTTCAGTGTATCCGTAAGCAAAAGAGATCAGTTTGGGCAGGTTGGTCCCTTCCGGAACCAGGTAACGGCCCGCAGAACCGACATCGCCCCAAACATTAATAGAGTCAGCCAGTTGTCCCGGTTCTGCCACCCGGATGTACCTGTCGCTCATAAAATCCTGAATAGGCTGAGCGTGTAACAATACAGGCAAGAACATGCCAATAGCGGCAATTAGGATGTTACGAAGTAGATTGCTATACATAATGTTGTTGGGTTATAATAGGTTATTGCAAATGTTTATTTTTACCGTAACGGTCTGGGTGTAGATGATTGTAATTTCTTACAATAGAACCGGAACCGGGTCATCGTATTACTTTAGATAGCTTTCGTAATTGCTGTACAGGGCCTGGTAATATCCCTCGCCGTAGTAATGGCTGACCTCTTTCCGGTGGTTAAAATCATTCAGGACGATACCGCTTACGTTGGCCTGTATCCGGCCGAGCTCCTCGATTGTTCTCAGCAGCATTCCCTTGTTGGTTTTCCTGTGTTTGGCCACCACAATGGTGTTCTCGGCATCTTTCAACAGGGCGGTGGAATCACTGATAATCCCGAAGGGAGGCGTATCAATGATGATGACATCAAACGTATTCTCCATTTTTTTCAAAAATTGTTTGAAAGTCAGGCTGCTCCCGATGATCTCCGGCCGTTCCGCCTCTCTTCCGGCGGTTATCACTTTCAGTGATTCCAAATCGGTATCCTGAATCAGCTGAACCACGGGAATTTTTCCATTCAGGTAATCCGACAATCCCGCCTCGTCATTCAATCCGAAATATTTTCCAAGTCTAGGCCGGCGGAAATCAGCCCCGATGATCAGCGTTTTGTATCCCTCTTCGGCAAAGGCCACCCCCAAATTGGCGGCCACCGTTGATTTTCCATCTCCCTTCTCCGGGCTGGTTATGGCGATTGTTTTGGGCGGCGTATTCCCGTTCTGATAGGTAATATTGTTTTTCAGCCTCCTGATTGATTCTGCAATCAGGCTCGAACGATCTCTCAACATCACCATCTCTTTAGGGATGAGCCCCTCCCCGTTGGTAAATGACTTGCTGCTTTTTGAAGATAGTTTATCAAGCGATGGAATCACCGTCAGCGAGAGTGTGGGCAGGTAGGTTGTTCTAAGCTGTTCCACATCCTTGACCGTGTTATCCTTGAATTCCCTTACCGCGATGAATCCACCGGCGACAATTCCCCCGATCATCAGACCAAAAATTAAAAAGAGTTTTTTATTCGGACTAACCGGGAAGTATGGGTCCTGAGCCGGATCAATAATGCGGGCATACCCAAATTGGGACTGCTCCCAGATCGACATGTCCGCATACTGGCGGGAAACGTTGAGATATAGCTCTTCATTGATCCGGACGTCACGTTGAAGTTTTTCCAGCTCCATCATCCCCTCGGGAAGGGCCTTGAAATCGGAATCCATCTCTTCCTTGTTTTGCTGCAGGGCGGCACGCTGAGATTCCAGCTGATTTTTCTCTATCCTCAGGTCAATCAACCGCTCCTGTATTCCCGAAACCATTTCTGCCCTCACCTGGCTGTCCATTCCCATGAAGATGTCATTCTCGGTAAAAAGCTGCTCCGACATATCCTTTATTTCTGACTTCAGGCGTGCAATCTGTTTGTCCAGAAACTGAATACGAGACGGAAGCGGATCCCGCTCCAACACGTCCGGGTTATTGGCGACGATCAAGGTTCGCTCCCGCTCGTACTGGGCCAACTCTTCCTGCATGTTTCGTATTTTCGGTCCGATGGCCTCCGAAAACTGATCTGATAATCCCGGTTTTACATTCTCAAGCTGGTCTTCGTTGATCGTGATCGCCTGCTCAACATTTTTCAGCTCCAGGTTAACCCGCTGCAGTTCTGCTTCGGTTTCCGCCCGGCGGGCAACAATATTGGAAGCCTGCTGGTCCATCTTTACCATGCCGGTAGAATCCATATACCGCTCCAGCTTCTGTTCTGATGCCTCGAGTTGCGCCTTTAATTTTTCTCTCTCCTGTTTCAAAAATTCGGCCGTCTTTTCAGCAGCTATGCGGCTTTGGCGGGTTGAATTCTCGACATATCGCTCCATCACGAGGTTAATCACCTTGGCCGCCTCTCGGGGAGAGGTACTGGTAAAGGTGATTTGTACCACATCTGCATCGGTATCAACCTGCTGAAAGCTGATACCACTCATAATTCTGCTCGTAACATTGCCCAGGGAGGCTCTCGATATTTCGCCGGTTTCCTCATCTTCGGTCCACAACAGCGGGAACTCGTTGATATCCCCGGGATCTTCCTCTATTAACATTTTGGCGACCTGTTCCGTAAACTGCCTTGACTGCAGAACCTGCAACTCATTGATCAGTGTTGTTCTGGCTCCGAACCCGGTGGTACGGGAGATAATCTGCGAGAGCTCCTCGTTGGAGGCGTTGTCGGAGCGGATCAGCATGGTACCGGTACTTTCGTAGGTTGGGGTCAGTGTACCCGCATAGAACCACGCTCCTGCTCCCCCGGCTATCATGAAAAAGAGGATAAGCCACTTATATCGTAACAGCAGTGTTACTATTTTTTGGGGATCCAGGTTATCACTTCCCTGGTGTTCCGTCTCAAACGTGTAGTCAGGAATAAATTGATACCGGCCGTGCCCGTTGGTAATGCTGTTGTTATTCGGTTTTTGAAGTTCGTCGGACATTGTTTATACCTTTTGATAAAATTTTTCAGCTTGATGTGTGTAGACCACAATTTTATAATACCCGTATATTCTTATATAACAATTATATAGCCTTAATTATTATTTGTAGATGTTTCTATTTTTTTCTTCCTCGGAATCAGCCAATCATTACTGACCCGTCCGTATCCTCCACCTCCTCTTCCACCAAGGTGCTTTCGAATGAATAGGTGGGTACGATGCTCTTCAGCAGGTATCGGACCGCCTCCGGGTTTTCACTTCCAAGCAGGTTGAACAACTGGGAAATTTTTGATTCAAGCTCTTCCCTGGTCAGCTTTCTGCTGCAGATCGCTTTGAAAATCTCTTCGTGATCCGTTTCGATGACACCTTCTTCGGCATTCAGAAGTTCCTCAAACAATTTTTCGCCCGGACGGATACCGGTAAACTCGATTGAGATATCTTCATTGGGTTTGAGATTATGCAGCCGAATCAGGTCTTTGGCCATATCCAGGATTTTGACCGGCTCCCCCATATCGAGCACAAACACCTCGCCGCCTCTTCCCATGGAGCCCGCCTGCATCACCAAAAGCACGGCCTCCGGTATCGTCATAAAGTAGCGTTTCATTTTGGGATCGGTTACCGTCACGGGGCCTCCATTTTTAATCTGATCCATAAAAATCGGGATTACCGATCCCCTTGAACCCAGAACATTTCCAAACCGTACAGAAATAAATTTTGTGACACAGGTTCCGTTATAAGCCATGCAGATCTCTTCGGCCACGCGCTTTGTAGCTCCCATCACGTTGGTGGGATTGACCGCCTTGTCGGTCGATACCATCACAAACTTATCCACTTCATATTTACAAGCCAGGGAAGCAACAGTCCTTGTTCCACCCACGTTTACTTTTATTGCCTCTTCCGGGAAACTCTCCATCATGGGTACATGCTTGTATGCCGCCGCATGAAACACCACATCGGGCTGAAAGCGATCCAGTATCATGTCCATTTTTTGCTCGTCCGTAACGCTTGCCACGCAGGGTGTTACCTGAATTGCACTTCCCTTGAACTCATTTTGCAGATGGAACAATTCGGTTTCATCGACATCGAGAGCGATCAGTTTTCCCGGATTCAGATTCGCGCACTGGCGTACCAGCTCGCTACCGATTGAACCGCCGGCTCCTGTCACCAGCACCGATTTGCCCTGGATGCTGGCTTTGATCGATCCCATATCAATTTTTACCGGCTCTCTTCCCAGTATATCTTCAATACTGACATCACGTATATGTCGTACTCCTACCGGGTCATCCGTAAGGGAATGGAAAGAGGGAAGCACCTTGATATCCATGGACGGTCGTACAGCTTTAACCTCATCGATAATCTTCTTGAGTTCCCGTTTCGGGATTTCGGGCAGGGCCACGATGAGCAGATCAACCTGGTATGAGCGTATGTAGTCGATCATCTCCTCTTTGCCGCCCAGGATACGGACGCCGTGCAGCAACAACCCGGACATGACCCTATCGTCAAACATCGCCCGAACCGAGACGTCCCATTGGTCATTTTTGAGAATATCACGGAGAATCTGTTCTCCTTCGCACTCGGCGCCAAAAATAATGGCATGCTTGTTTTTCTGCTTATTGGTCGTGTGCAGCAGCTCGTAATACATCCGCTTGCTGATTCGAAATGCCCCTATAGTCAATATCGCGTTTATCAAAAACAGGGTGGTAAAGGCATATTCATAATTGGCCATCTCCCAGAAACTATTGGTAATGCCAAAAGCAGCCCCCCCGCCCAGTACAACTCCTACAATAATTCTGGACAAATCCCGCACACTCATATGACGCCAGTTTACCATATACATCCGGAAGAAAAACAACCCGGCCAAGATTGAACCTGTCAAAACAGCGGTAAGTGCAACAGGAAAGGGACGCGCCACATCAGTCAACGGGGAAAGCGTGATATAAGCCACCGTCGCAGAAAGTAGTAACGAAAATGTATCTCCTACTAAGAAAAATACACCTCTGGTAAATCTATTTAAGAACTTGTACTTTTTTTTATAAGATTCAATTTCCATCCAAACCTCTCTCTTCTCTTTTTCCAGGTAATAGGATTTATTTACTTGTTTGTTAGAAATAATAGCGTCTCTCTCAGAATCATAGATGAATTGTATGTTTTTGGGGTGATCCCAAGTGGAAATCACATATATCCATGTATGTTAGTACAAGAGTTGTGCCAACTCGATACCACTTTTGATAATTAAACTGCAGGGATTGGCGTAAAGGGACGTTTCGGAACAGATATGCCGTTTTTCCTTATCAAATACATAGCGAAAAAAAACAAGCATGTGAAATAGCGGGGCAAGTGTTACTGCAATCGAGTAATTTTTACTCACTTAGTCGCGTAAAAATTACCCGATCAAACAGGGTCTGCCCGAAGCGGGATTCAGGGCTGTTTCGGGCTCCCCATTTAGTCGCACGCTAGATGAATGTGAGGGGATCCTGTTGGGTTTTGTATTGAGGGGTGCTTTTTTAATACAACCGAAACAAACTGTGAATCTTTTTCAACCTGGCAGGAGGCTTTATGGTACAAACAATAGCATCCCCCTTCCAAGGTCTACTGTTCTGTTACCGCCGAGGATTGCAGTACACTGTTGATTACGGAAACAATCCTGCTGCGGTCTTCGTCACTGAGGTTGCTGCCCGAGGGCAGGCAGAGCCCATACTCAAATAGCTTGTCTGACACGCCCCTCCCGTAGTAGGGTGCTCCCCGGTACAGGGGCTGGCGGTGCATCGGTTTCCAGAGCGGGCGGCTTTCGATGTTTTGCTGCTCCAGTGCACGCCGGAGGTCGTCCCGGGTCTTGCCCCCCGTTTCTTCAGGATTTACAAGTATAGTTGTCAGCCATCGATTGCTTTTAACACGGGCCGGCTCCCTGAGAAAATAGATTCCGCTTTTAGAGGAGTTTTGCAGGTTGAAGAACAAATCATGGTTTTTACTGTTGAGCCACGAACCGTTAAGAGCATCGAAATAAAAATCGTGATTGGCCCGTCTTGCCGCAACGCGATCATCAAGGACAGACATTTGTCCCCGGCCAATACCGGCTACAATATTGCTCATCCGGTAGTTATAGCCCAACTGAGAGTGCTGGTAGTGTGGAGCCTCATCCCGCGCCTGGGTGGCCAGGAAACGCGCTTTTTCGATCTGCGCCTTGTCGTCTGACAGTAACGCGCCTCCGCCGGAAGTGGTTATAATCTTGTTCCCGTTAAAAGAGAGCACGGAAAAATGTCCAAAACTGCCACATTTTTGTCCGTTAACAGACGATCCAAGCGCTTCTGCCGCATCTTCAATTACGGGGATATCATACTTTTCGCCAATCTTCACGATCTGTTCGGTCTTTGCCGGCATGCCGTACAGGTGGACCAGCACAATGGCTTTCGGTTTGCCGCCCTGTTTTTTCCCTTGTCCATCTTTCGACAAGCGATCCAGGATGGCCTGTTCCAACAGTTCCGGGTCCATATTCCATGTCTCGGGCTCCGAATCTATAAACACCGGGGTGGCTCCCTGGTATCGAATCGGATTGGCAGAAGCTGCAAAGGTAAACGACTGGCAAATTACCTCGTCTCCCGGCGTTACTCCACACAGGATCAGCGCAAGATGGATTGCCGCAGTGCCGGAGGTCACAACTGCAGCGTGGTTCCGACCCGTGTATGACTGAAGGTCCTCCTCAAATCCGTTCACATTTTCCCCCAGCGGAGCAATCCAGTTTTTTTCAAATGCATCGTGAACGTAGTCAAGCTCTTCGCCGCCCATGTGGGGTGAAGAAAGGTAGATTCGGGGAGCAGAATAGTCCATAGTATCCGGTTTTACAATCTGATTTTAGTCTCTTCTGTTGATGAATTACAGCGCCCTGTAGCCAAGGCAGCACAATAATCCAATATTGGTATTTTCTACAACTAATACTGATTATATGTTTCTAATAATTATATAATTATCATACTTTTATTGCTAACTTTATTTAGATTAATCAGCACATTTACAGAAGTACCCTCTTGATTGAGGGGGTGACCCAGGGAAATTTTTAACACCCTCCCTGATAAATACAGAATAGTTCAATACAGTCAGGAGATTATATGAATAGTGTACGGTTATTATTTTCATCTGCAGCATTTTTTTTCGGCCTTTTTATATATTCTGGAACGACTACGGCTCAGTCGATACAGTTTGGGCTCAACGGGGGACTTAGCATGACCTCTCACATCGGCCAGTTTCATTTTCAGCAAGAGGATATCAATATGGAACTGGACCCTGTGATCCAGCTGGGATACCAGGCCGGGATTATTCTCAGGAAAAATTTTTCAGATTCATTCCGCCTGCAGGCTGAGCCTTCGCTTGTCATGCTGGGCGCCCGGTATGAAGAACCGTTTACATTACGGGGATTTGAATTCGAAACGGACAGTCGAACCGAGCTTCTGTACCTTCAACTGCCGCTCCTGCTGCAATTTTCGACTTCTCCCCCCTCGCAGGTAGTTTACGGGAATCCCTACCCCTACACCACTTTCCATTTTACCGGCGGAGTATTTGGCGGATACCTGCTGGACGCCAAGTTTACCGGTACCAATACCGGCGCAACAGTGGGAGTGCCTTTTGAAGGGGATTTTTCAAACAACATCACCTCCCAGTATTCCGAGTATGACGGGGGGGCGATCCTCGGAGTTGGCGTGGAACGGGGAAGCAGTAGCAAAATCGGGTTTGAAAGCCGTCTTATCTATTCCCTTGTCGATTCCGGAAATGCGCCCGACCTTTCCTTTGAACCCCGTAATTTCGCTGTCACTTTTTCCATCTACTACCTGTTTTAGCCCTTATTACCTCACGATAATTTTTGATGAAATTATGTACCCTAATGGCCGGCAGTATCTTACATCATATTTTACAGGCCATTGTATGTAACAGGGTGTAACGTGCCGCGCGATTTGCCCTCCAGCTGCGTTAAAGGGAAAATCG
>NZ_JBINJF010000020.1:0-101574 GCF_043951865.1 Halalkalibaculum sp. DA3122 | reverse complement strand
CTTCAGACGAAGAAATCAAGTCCGCAATGAATGGCAACTTGTGCCGCTGCGGTACCTACCTGAGAATTCGAAAAGCTATCAAAACAGCCGCAAACTCCTGACTTTGTGTAGCCGGTATTCTTCACGACAATTAATTTAAATTTCTTGTAGAGGGCTTTGCCAAAAAACCTCAATTTCTCGTTCTGAGGAAGTTGTACTCCCGTTAAAAGGTCACCAAGGTCGGTGGTACAACTACCTCCCAACAAAATAGCAGGTTCTGCAAGGGTCTCTTGGAAAAAGGGCTAAAGCTGACTCAGCGCGTAGGCGTAGGCTCCCAATGCGGTGGCCCTGCTGGTTCCGAGCCGGGTTACGCCTGCGGCCAGGCGTTTATCGGGCACGTAGGGGACTTCTTGATCAGAGTAGGGGACCGTCACATGCCTGCTTTTATACTTGTAGAACTCTTTGGCGGATTTCGGACTCTCCAGGTTGTATATACTCGAGACCAGGCGCGATATTTTCTTCCCGTTTTCATCTTCTATGCTCCCGTTCATATGGTCGATCGCTTTCGGCAGGAACAGCTCATGAGCCCCGCAGATGCCGCCGCCCAGCACAATAATGCTGTCAACAAGCGTGACGGCATTGGCCAGCGCCTCACCAAGTACCACCGCCATCTCCTCGAAAGCCTTGACGGCAGCCTCCTTGTCGCCCGGCTTTTCGCCCCTGGCGATCTGGTAGATTTCACGCACGGTCATCTTTTCGTCGGTCCCGGAGGAAGCACGCTTCTCGTACGATCGCTGTACCGCCCGGATGCTTACCCCCTCCTCGGCAAAAAGCGCGCTGTTTCGATAGTTTCGGCTAAGCCAAATCTCCCCTGCTGCAGAATTATCTCCAAGGCACAACTGGTTGTTCATAACTATGCCACCCCCAAAACCGGTACCGATGGTGACTCCGAAAAGATTTTTGTACTGCCTGGGGATCCCGTTTTCCCTGAGCCTGCTATTCACTTCCGGCAGCAGTCCCCCCATCGCTTCGCCATAGGTGAACAGGTTCCCGTCATTGTTGATAAACACGGGCAGGCCAAACTTCTCCTCCAGCATGGGGCCCAGAGCAACGCCTCCCCGGTAACCAGGCATGTTCGGCAGGTCTCCGATCACCCCGGAGGGATAGTCGGCAGGACCGGGAAATGCGAAACTGATCGCATCTGCCGAACGCCCGGTTTTGGATTCCACCTCCTGGAATCCCCGGACCATATTTTTCAGGGAACGATCCAGATTATCGCCGTTGGCCGGTAATGTCACCGGCTCCAAAATCTCTTTTCCCGCCTGGAGCGCTGAAAACACAAAATTTGTCCCGCCGGCATCTAACGTCATTACTGTTCGGGTATCACTAAAAATATCCATAAACCTGATCTCTTAATTTAAATTGAACCGTGCCCCAAACAACCTGGGCAGCACCGCAAGTTGCCGGCCGTTACCGGGCTTTCTTCCCGGACTTCATTGACAGTCCCGTCGGGCAACCTGTGAATCGGCTCCTCATAACACGGGAATATGAGAAAATGATCTAATTTTTCGAACTGTTTTCTGTAATTTACTTTAATTATTTAATTCAGCATCTATTTCCCCGTATCTTCAAGCGGTCTGCCGGGAACTTTCAGAACCATGTACCCCGTTTTGGCAACACTATTGGCAGGGGTATACCGGTCGGAAATCAACAGCGTTTCTACGATAATACCGGAATAGCCTGCCTGATTTAACACCAAGCGTTCAATTTCCCGGTAACAGCGACGTTGATATCACGAATATCTCTTGAACAAATCCGTTAAATTTTGAACCTTCTCCCCGTCAAAATATGACATGCCAGAGAGCATTTAATTATAAACCGTCAGCAACAACCATTTAATAGTAAAAGCACCTGCAATGAAATTAAACATATCATTTATCTCCCTTCTTATAGGACTGTTCCTAACCACCTCCGCAAGGGCACAACAAGAGAACCCAAATGTGCAGGAAGCGTTCCTGCCTTACCATACGGGTGAAAGCACCATCTACCGCAGTGCCAGCGGTGCCCCGGGCGAAGCATACTGGCAGAACAGTGCCGATTACAATCTCGATGTCATCCTTCATCCGGAAGATCACCGGGTAGAGTCGACGGTTGAGATCCAGTACACCAATAACAGTCCCGATGCGCTGGAGTCGCTCTGGATACAGCTGGATCAAAACCTGTTTGCGAAGGACTCTTGGGGAACCAGGCTCACCCCGCATACCGGCTCGCGCTTTGGAAACCGGGGGTTTGACGGGGGCGTCCAGATCAAAAACATCCGGGTAACCCACAACGGCGAGATCTACGAACCCAAACGGCACCTGGTGGACACCAACATGAAGCTGCACCTGAGAGAGGCCCTGGCAGCTGAAGGGGGACAGGTATCGATACAAATCGACTTTGAATTTCGTATCCCGGAGTACGGTTCTGACCGCATGGGGCGACTCAACACGCAAAACGGCTGGATCTATCAGCTGGCGCAGTGGTATCCGCGGATGGCCGTATATGATGACATGGAGGGCTGGAACATCCGCCCCTACCTGGGAGCCGGAGAGTTTTACATGGATTTCGGAACGTTTGACTACACCATTACGGCCCCTTCCGAATTTGTGGTAGTTGGCTCCGGGGACCTGCTAAACAAGGAGGAGGTGCTGACCAAAGAGCAGCAGGAACGCTGGCAAAAAGCCCAGCAAAGCGACGAACGGGTCTTTATTATCCGTGAGGATGAGGTGGGCACGGAAGCATCCCGACCCAACACAGGGGGCACGCTCACCTGGCATTACCGGATTGAAGATGCTCGGGATATCGCCTGGGCCGCCTCCAAAGCATTTATCTGGGACGCCGCTCGCATAAACCTGCCGGGGGAAGATCAGTCGCTGGCGATGTCGGTTTACCCGGTTGAAAGTGCGGGCGACTCCGCCTGGGGGCGCTCCACCGAGTATGTGAAAGGATCCGTTGAGTATTACTCCGAGAAATGGCTTGAATATCCCTATCCACTGGCTATAAATGTTGCCGGTACAGTAGGCGGCATGGAATACCCGAGTATCATGTTTTGCAGCTGGGAGGCCACCGGAAGTGCACTCTGGGGCGTCACCGACCACGAATTCGGGCATATTTGGTTCCCGATGATTGTGGGTTCCAACGAACGGGAATATGCCTGGATGGACGAAGGCCTCAATACCTTTATGAATGGCTACAGCACCATGAATTTCAACGATGGGGAATATGGCGGACATCGCATCAGCATTCGGGGCATTACCAACTGGATGAACAGCCCGGCCCATGAACCGATCATGACGCACCCCGACCAGATACAGGAGGGAAACCTCGGTTACGTAGCCTACTTTAAACCGGCCGTGGGGCTCCGTATACTTCGCGAGACCGTTATCGGTCCTGAACTTTTTGATGAGGCGTTTAAAGAGTATATCGACCGCTGGGCCTATAAACATCCCACTCATGACGATTTCTTCAATACCATGGAAGACGTAACGGGCCGCGAGCTGGACTGGTTCTGGAGAGGCTGGTTCGAAAAAACCTGGAATATGGATCAGGCGGTGGATTCTGTCAACTATGTGGACGGAGAAGCTTCAAACGGAGCGCTTATCAGCATCAGCAACAGGGACAAGCTGGTTATGCCGGTCATCATGCAGGTGACACTGGCCGATGGTTCCACGCAGCGGGTGGAGCTGCCGGTACATGTTTGGCACCGCGGCAATACGTGGACGGCAAAGCTGGATACCAAACAGGAGATCACCCGTGTGGAGATCGATCCCGACAGGGAACTGCCTGACATCGATCCGTCGAATAACCTATGGATCGGCGGGGAAGAATGATCCGGATTATTCGTAAGGGGGCTTTGAAAACCCCGGGGTTTTGTTCAAGGCTAAAGCCTGAGCGGATTCGAAACCGCAGTTTATATCTCATAAATGAGGAGTTCGAATCCGCGAAAATGCCGGAATTGAGCAAAACAACGGTTTTGCAAAGTCCTCTCGTAAGTAGAGTGGAGTAGATCATCAACCGCGTGTCAGTATTGTTTATCCCCCCAAACCTGTGTGGAAACAGGGTGGGGGATGCGGGACAGGTATGGATACGGGATCGCTTTTATTGAGTATGTAGGCATTGGCAAGCGACTAATTTCCAAAACCGCGTTCCCCTTTTTTACCGGTCGCTTTTGTATCGAGGCCAAACAGGTTTCCACCGGGCAAAGGCAGAGAGCCCAAACACCACCAACAGTTAATGAAATTGGTAATATTCAAAAAAATGTGCGTGATGAATTTGACCTGAGTTGGAAAGTGCAGTACCTTCCCGGAGTAGCCACCTGCAAGATCCACAAAAACAAACACTTGTGGTTAATAAAATGGGCAATAAAGAACAATATGATGCCCCACCTTTCGAGGAACATCAAGCGCTAAGGACTATACTGCAAGGAACGGCTGCTCACACAGGCAACGCTTTTTTCAGGAAGCTCGTCAAACACCTTGCGGAGGCGCTGCACACAGAAAGTGCCTGGATAACGGAGTATAAAGAAAAGGGACAAAAATTACGTGCCCTTGCCTTCTGGATGGGTGATCGGTTTATCGAGGGATATGAATATGATGTTCCGGGAACCCCCTGTGAAATCGTATTGGGAAAGAAAGAGATGCTGCATGTCCCAAAAAATGTTGTTAACCTTTTCCCGGACGATCCCGATTTACAGAAATACAACGCGATGAGCTACCTGGGAGCCCCCCTGCTCGACCTTGACGGTAACACCCTTGGGAACCTTGCAGTTATGGACACGCGAGAAATGCCGGAAAAGTATCGCGATGTTGCACTGTTCAAGATCTTTGCTGATCGCGGGGCTTCGGAGCTGCGCCGGATTAAGGCCGAGCAGCGCCTGAGAGAACGAGAAGGGCAGCTCAGCCGCCTTTTCGACAGTGCCATGGACGCCATTATTGAGATCACGTCCGACCTCACGGTTACCCAGGCCAACCGGGCGGCACTGGAACTGTTCGAGGATAAAAATAACGATACCATGCTGGGAGAATCCTTTGAGCGATACCTGCTGGCAGAATCCGGGCACAAACTGAGAAATCTGCTGAAGGGCCTTCGCGATCGACCCATGGGGCAGCGTTATCTCTGGATTCCCGGGGGACTAAAAGCTGTGGGGAAAAAAGGGAATTCATTCCAGTTTGAGGCTACCCTGTCCTGCTATGAACACAACAGAAATACCTATTTTAATCTGATTCTGAGAAACATCACAGATCGCATAAAAGCCGAGAAGAGAATTAATACCCTGTCGGCCGAGTCGGAATATTTGCGGGAGGAGCTCGATCTCATCCACAACTCTGACGAAATAATCGGGCGGAGTCCCTGCATGCTGAAAGTGTTCGACGAAATCGACCAGGTGGCCGGTACCAATGCAACGGTCCTTATCTCCGGGGAAACCGGCACCGGCAAAGAGCTTGTGGCCCGGGCGATCCACGCAAAGAGCACAAGAAGTGACAAACCGCTGATCAAGGTGAATTGTGCGACCATCCCGGAAACATTAATCGAAAGTGAATTTTTTGGTCACGAAGAAGGGGCCTTTACCGGTGCTACGGGACAGCGTAAAGGGCGCTTTGCCCTGGCCGACGGCGGGACGATATTTTTAGATGAGATCGGTGAACTGCCCAAGTCCCTGCAACCGAAACTGCTCCGGGTACTCCAGGAGGGCGAATTTGAACCGGTGGGCTCCTCCCAGACGCAAAAAGTGAATGTGCGGGTCATCGCCGCGACCAATCGCGATCTGAAAAAGATGATCCAGGAGGGTGGCTTTCGTGCCGATCTATACTATCGTCTCAATGTGTTTCCGATTACAATTCCTCCTCTCAGGGAGCGTGGCGATGATATCCTGTTACTGGCTGAAGCATTCACAGAGCGATTTTCAAAACAGTTCGGTCGCAGGATGAAACCGTTGACGCCGGGTGACAAAAATCACCTTCGGTCGTACGACTGGCCGGGCAATGTCCGCGAGCTGCAAAATATTATAGAACGGGCAGTGATAACCTCACCGGATGATACGCTTAACCTTCCCAGTGTACTTACCGGTGCTTTACGCACGGATCAATCGAATTCCTCTCATGCGGCCAACGGTCGGATACTCACGGCCGAAGAACTGCTGCAGGAAGAACGCCGGAACATGATCCGGGCGCTAAAAGCAACAGACTGGAAAGTAGCCGGCAAAGGTGGTGCCGCCGAGCTGATTGGCGTTCCCCCCTCCACGTTCAGCTCGCGGATGAAGGCGCTCAATATTAAACGGCCCTCCGACTAGTCCCAAATTTAAAATGTGTTTTGGATTAGGTTGCCAAAATAGTTAGTAAGAAAGCCAAATTTTTAGATCTGCCAAGCTATAACACAGAGAATATCGGAGCAGGCACAGAGTTTCACAGAGGGATTCTTCTTTGTGGTTCTCAGTGTATTCTCTGCGTAACTTTTTTATAGGGGGGCTTTGAAATACCCGTCGGATGGCTGTTTTTGCCGTCCCGACAGCAGTCGGGATCTGTGAGAGCGTTTAAACCGGTCCGACCGCAAATACAGCGGTTGGGCCGGGAGGTTTTGCAAAGGTCTCTAATAGTTTTTTCCAAAAGGGCGTTATTGGCAAAACTCCTATCCACCAGTTGAGATCCCCCTTTTTGTTCATCTTCAGGTAATATTTTTACGAAATTTAGTTACGACATTTCGTAAATAACGATATTTCACTATCCCCTACCCAACAGAATAAAACCCGTAACACACTGCTAGTCAACAGGTTATAAAAACCTTCCTTTTTTGGCACGATTCGTGAATAAATGATTATGCCTATATAAACCACAACTAAAAAAGGATAACTGTCATGGCAAAATGGAAACCTGATGAAACGTTTTACACCTCGCCGCAAATGGCGATGGAAGCACCGGATGAAGAAATAGCCTATGTCGCTATTTTCAATCCGGAGGGGGAAGGTGAAAAAGACGCTATTGGCGTCGTAGATGTTGATCCCAAATCTAAAACCTATGGTAAGCTCATTAGTAAAGTGGAGCTGCCCGAATCGGATAACGAACTGCACCATTTCGGATGGAATGCATGCAGCTCTCACCTCTGCGGGTACGCGCCACACGCTCACGCAGAACGTCGCTACCTGATTGTACCGGGCATCGCATCGTCGCGCATCCATATCATCGATACCAAGCCGGACCCGCGTAATCCCAAGCTGATCAAGACCATTGAAGCAGAAACCATCAGGGAGAAAGCCGGGTATTCCGCGCCCCACACTGTGCACTGCGGGCCTAATGGTATTTATATAAATGCGCTGGGCTCCGCAGAGGGTGACGGGCCGGGCGGCATCTTTATGCTCGATCATGAGACGTTCGAGGTCCTCGGACCGTGGGAGCGAAACCGGGGCGACCAATACCTCTCGTATGACTTTTGGTGGCACCTCGGATACGATACCATGCTTACCAGCGAGTGGGGCACGCCCAACATGGTATCCAGGGGAGTTGACCCCGAGCTGCTGCTGAACGGCAAATACGGGCACTCTCTCCACGTCTGGGATTTGCGCACCCATGATCATTTGCAAACGCTGGATCTTGGCGCTGAGCATCAGATGGTGCTGGAGCTCCGCCCGGCCCATAATCCCCAAAAAGCCTATGGATTTGCCGGGGTGGTGCTCTCGCTTGAAGACCTCTCCGCGTCGATCTTCCTGTGGTACCGCGAGGGGCACAACGGGAAAGCCGAGTGGAAGACGAAAAAGGTCATTACGATACCTGCCGAGCCCGCTGAGGCGGAAGATCTTCCGCCGCTGCTGCAGGGGTTTGGAGCCGTACCGCCACTGGTCACAGATATCAACCTGTCGCTCGACGACCGCTACCTCTACGTATCCTGCTGGGGTACGGGAGAGTTGCGCCAGTATGATGTCAGTGATCCTTTCAACCCGGAGTTTACGGACTCACTGCATATTGGCGGTATTGTCCGTCGCACTCCACATCCTGCGACTCCTGATGTGCCACGAAACGGCGCCCCGCAGATGGTGGAAATCAGCCGTGACGGCCGGCGTATTTATCTGACCAACTCGCTTTATTCCCCCTGGGATGCCCAGTTCTACCCCGATGGCATCAAGGGCTGGATGAGCAAAATCAATGCGAAGCCCAATAAGGGTGAAATGAAATTCGACGAGTCCTTCTTCCTGGAGTTTGAAGGAGTTCGGCCTCACCAGGTCCGGCTCCAGGGTGGAGACACCTCTTCGGATTCATTCTGTTATTCCAATAAAAACTAATCCCGACATCATGTTTGCTGAACTGATATTCACGTTTGTCATGCTCCTGCTGCTGGGGATCTTTCACGGGATCAACCCGGGCATGGGATGGCTGTTCGCCGTGAGTCTGGGGTTACAGGAACAACGCAGGGCGGCCGTATGGTCGGCCCTGCTTCCCCTGGCTCTTGGCCATGCGTTGGCCATCGGTGTAACACTGCTGCTGGTCGGTATTATAGGGCTGGTGATTCCTTTTGAAATCCTGAAGTGGATTGTCGCCGCCATACTGATCGTATTCGGTGTTTATAAGCTGATTCGCAATCGCCACCCCCGTTATGGGGGCATGCAGGTTAACTTTCGCCAGCTTACCACCTGGTCATTTTTGATGGCTTCTGCTCACGGTGCCGGCCTGATGGTCCTGCCGTTTCTTTTTGGCGGGATGGACGCTGAGCCCGGAATGTCATCATCCCACATGGATCATCAAACAGGGGCGATGGTGGACCATGCCAGTCATGCCAGCGTTTTGTCCAACCTGCCAACCGATCCGATGATTGGCATTCTTGTCATACTGGCCCACACGGTAGGATATCTGCTGATAATGGGACTTATAGCTGTTATCGTCTATGAAAAGTTGGGGCTCAGGCTCCTCAAATCGGCCTGGTTTAATATCGACCTGGTCTGGGCAGGTGCCTTGATTTTGAGTGGAGTGCTTGTTCCCCTGATTTAGCTGTTAGCCCGCATTTTTTCATATCAGTAACGTCAACCTCGGGAGGGCACAGTTTCTTATTTGCGAACTGGTTATCAGTTATTTGCTATCCCTACAACTGACTTATTGCCAGTGATTCAACAGGATTGTTTTAGTTCACACTGAAAGAACATCCAATGCCGGGAAAAAGGTTTCGTGACCTTTTGAGCCAAATGACTGATACCCAGCACTTTGTTTGTATCCCCACCAGAAAGGAAATATTTGCATTTCAACACACTAAAAGTAGGTTTAAATCATTTCAACTACGAAACACGGCAATCTTAAAAAATTCTAAATGCATCTTTTTGTAAGAAATGTTGGACACTTGCTGGACAAGTCTGTAATGTCTACTATGCAAGATTGATTAGGAATTCCACTCTGACCCAATCAAGGGCCAGAGAGATATTTAGGGGATATGGGAATAAATCTTCATATGCTTTCTCGACCTAATAATTATTATAAGTTAACCCGTTTACCAGTTAAAGCAACAAACTGTAGATTATAAGCAAAGTGGAAAAATAACACACCGATTAATCCACTCATCAAGAGGGGAGGCAACTTGTCCCCTCCTCGGGAGGGGAGCCAGGGGTGGGTCAGCAATACGTTACCCCTTGTTCAAAATCGTTTAAACGTAACCGGTAAACGCGTTATAAGTTACTATTTTCAATCATCGGATTTTTCATCGTTTTAAAATAATCGCTCATAATTTCATATATATGGAAATTTTCCCACACAGTAATTTTTCTTTCATTATCAGGTCTTTCCACCCATTGATTATCAATTAATATAGGAGATGGTATTTCTTTTGAGTCACCCCAGTCTGGGTTCTTAACTATTGCTACAGCAGCCATATCAAATAAAGGTCTCGAAGGTGGGTCTCCATCCATCTTATAATTTTGAAATAAGTTCACAGAATAATCTCCGAAGTTACTAAATTTCCCACCGTGGCGTCCCTCAATTGGATCAGAAATATTAGGCCCTTTATCAGGCATTCTATGTATTATTTGACCCTTTGTCACTTTAACGGCGGAAGTTCCGGAGGGCTTCCCATAGCGTACAGTTACCATCTCAAAAGGAATATCCGAATTGAGTAGGTAGTTCATAGCTGTAGTATCGGAGACTTGATTATGCTCGCCAGGTTCAGGATAGTTTGATCCAAGCCAAACTAGACGTGCTTTTGATGCGATGGCAGGTTCTTTTTTTAATGCCAAAGCTACATTGGTTAGCTTACCCACAGCTAAAATAATGAGTTCATTTTCTTCATCGGCCATGGCCCGCTCAATAATAAAGTTGACCGCAGAGGAACCTTCAAAATTTGGTTGATTCACTTGAT
The DNA here is from genome assembly GCF_043951865.1 of Halalkalibaculum sp. DA3122. Lineage (NCBI taxonomy): Bacteria > Pseudomonadati > Balneolota > Balneolia > Balneolales > Balneolaceae > Halalkalibaculum > Halalkalibaculum sp. DA3122. The sequence continues at coordinate 91,230 of NZ_JBINJF010000020.1, read as the reverse complement.
CTTCTATTTCTGGAAAGGTACTGTCAGCCCCCTCTTTTAAAGGGATATTCTGATATGACTTGGAGAGCTTCAATATTCGTTGAGCCTCTATGTAATCTAATTTTACATCCGGTTCTTTTGTTGAATTGACAGTTACTCCTTCTACATCGAATATGTGCTGATTAAATAAGAGATAGGCCAATGCATGCTGATCATCTATTTCATTATTCGTATCTGTATCAAATAAGATTCGCTTCTTTTGTTGCTTCTGAGATACCTGATCCATTTGCTGAGTTTTATCATTAGTTGAACTACAACTGCAAAAAAATAAAGTAAGCAATGCAACAGCGCTTATAGCACCTATCTTTCTGAAAGAGATTTTTTGACGAAAACCATACTTAATTGAATTATTTAATTTCATAATCTAATATTTTATGCATGTTTTATTACTATTATTAATTCTGAAAACATTTTAAAAGGTTTTGATTTCTACCTTATTCAGGTTGGTGCATCATTAACTGATCAATAAGATTTTGCATATAGTCTACCGATTTCTTTTCAACCATATAAAAATGCCCTGATCCCGAGTAATCCCATTTATTCTCTCCATTCGAATCCACCGTATTTCTACCAGGTACCAGCGAATAATAAGGCTCTGCTCCTCTTACCGCTACCAGCACGGCTGTCTGATCCCAACTCATTCGGCCATCTTTATCTTGTGGTTGTTGAGGGATGCTAACCACATAGGCTTCTTTTACCGGACTATCTTGGATATCCTCATTATTGATTAGGGGTATACCAGTCTTTATTTTCTCTCCAATTTTGAATCCGCTAAAAATGATTTCAGTCGGCCAATGTTCTAATACGTAGTCCGTTGAGGCTACATCCATGACTATATTGTGTTCTTCACCACTAGGATACTCACCTGCCATACTTACTAATTTCTCAACTTTTCTAGAGACCAGCTCATGGCCAGATAATTTGGAATAGCTATCGGGTTCAGAAACCAGCAATTTGGCCATATTAGTTAAAAATCCAACGGTTACTATAGTTACACTCTGATCGGGTTGAGTACTTAAAATTCGTCTGTAAAGCTCCACCGCACCAGGTACCTCCGCATTCGATTGAATATCATGAGGAAATTTTTTCACTAGTACTCGACCCCATCCACGTCTGTCAATTCGTTCAACTGCTATGCCTTTAGGTATACCAACTGGCATATCAGGATGATCAAAATAGGTGTTGATCACATCAAAAATCTGAGCCTTTTCCGGTTGCCGGTTACTTGCGATGGTAGCCAGTAAATTCACCTCTCCGCTGTCGGCTAAAGCATGCAATACAGCAAGAGCTCCCACATCATCATAATCCGGTCCCATGTCGGAGTCATAAATAATGGAACCTGAATTTTGTTTAATTTGAGCGTTAGTTGTAAAAGATAGAAAACTCAGAAGGAGTACAAATGGAGCAATCTTTAATAACTTAGGCATTTACTTATTTTGGTTTTAAAGGTTAAAAAGAACAATCGATTGTTCTTTTTAAATAAATAAAGAGGCATTATCAAACAGACCTAGTGATTTATTTTGCACAATCGATTGTTCGATAAGTATTTTACTGATATTTTGGGGGATTGTCAAACTAGATATTCGTCTATACGGATAATTACATCTTAACTCCATTCTACTACCTTAATATTAATTCTGGAATTCTCTTAACACCGAATATTGTCCAACCTATAGTTGGTTTTTCCAGTCGACTTCAGTTGCATTTCCCAAACAACTGAAGTCGGAGAGCTATGTGTGTACTCCCGCACCCTTATTGGGTTTTACATTGAAATGTCAGGATGAGAAATATTATACTTCCATTTTGACTTATTTATTTTAATATATTGTGTGTTCCCATCATACCAATTGACCTCTATACTTATTGGGTGAGCATTCTCTTTTATACCAAGAATATGCTTTGATGATCTCTGAGACCAATATCCAGATCCGGCCTGAATTTCTCTAATTGGACCTTTAGTGTTATTAGCGTAGACTAATCTAACACTAGATCCTATACCCATGCGGTTTTGGAGTGGACCATTCAAATGTACTTTGATCCCCTTCTTCTTAGTTTGGTTTAAATAGACTTTAGTTGAATCTTGATTTTGACTTACCAATAAATCTACTTTCCCATCATTATTAATGTCGTTCAGTGCCGCTGCCTTTTGTTCTCCATAGATTTTAATTCCACTTTTATGTCCCGGTATGGGTTCAAAATTCCCATTTCCTTTTCCTTTTAATATAAGACCACGTCCTGCATCCATTCTAGGTGTAACAGGATGAACTGCAAATAAATTTTGGCTTAGAAATATATCTTCAATTCCATCATTATTGAAATCAGCAATAGAAGTATGCTGGGCAGGGGCTAATTGTGCATACTCCGGAAGAGATCTAGCGTTAAAATGTGTTCCTTCATTCAAAAAAATCATATGCCTCAGTGTATTTATTTTTTTTGAAGGAATAGAATCCAAATTTCTATTTAAAATCACACTGAGAGTAGCATTTGCGAAATCTCTGTGAGTTTTTAAATTCGATTCCATAATGGTCCCTCTCAAAGACTTGTATTTATTTAACTGGCGTCTAGGAACATATGACTGCATTGTAGAATCATAGTAGGCTTCCACGATGTCTATATTTCCATCCTTATTAAAATCGTCATAAAACAATTTTATAGGATACTTTGATTCAAGTTGATAAGGTGTGTTTAAACCAATATTTGTAGCTACAAAATCTGGTAGCCCGTTTCCATCAAAATCACCTGTTGAAACAGCATTCCACCACCCTTTGTATTTGTCCAGCCCCATAGACGAAGTCGCATTTTGAAAACTCCCCTTTAAATTCTGGAACAATTTTAATGATCCCCATTCTGTACTTAACAGTAAATCTTCGTAACCATCCTCATTATAATCGGTAAACACTGCCCCTGTCACCAGACCTATCCTACGTAGCTTTTTTGAGTTCTCTTGATCAATTTTGAAGGTTCCATTTACATTTTCAAACAGTTTAGAGCTCGCATCCAATGGATAATTGAATGGTATAAATCTCCCTCCAAGAAACAGATCCAAATCTCCATCATTATCGTAATCTGATAAAGCAATTGGTCCTATAGAAGATGTCATACCTGGCAAACTATCTTTCTTAACTACCTGTCCATTTTGAATTTTGTAAATGTAAGCAGGAGATACATATTTACCCTTTTGCTCATAATTTGAATTTCCTACTGTCAGATAAGTATTGTTGTTTTCTTGCCACCCAACGATTGACGTTTGGTCACCACTAAAACTTTCACTTAATTTGGATTCCTTAATCTTATTTAAATGCCCGTCTTCATTAATAAATATATTTAGCTTTTCATCTTTTCCTGCACCAATAATTAAATCATCATTACCGTCACTATTTATATCTATCCAACTAACTCCTGGTCCTGATTGACTGAGCTGTATCGGTAATAATGACTGAGATTCAAAATCATCAAAATGACTTTCCTGATGTCGGTGATTAATTAGACGTGAAGAATCTTTAAAATGAATATTTTCATCTTTTTTCAACGTTTTTCCCCACTCAACTTTTGAACTACTTGAAGTCTTTGAAATTTCATAGATTCGATTTGCAGCAACGCTATCAATTATACTGCGCTTACCATCAGGCCATACCACTTTAAGTATATGATTTTGATTTTTGTTATTTGCAGCAAAAGTTAATATGGGCGATGAATCAGACATATAATTGCCACCTGATACCATCTCTTTCATTTGTTTTTCAATCCCCCCGCCCTCAAGAATCACCTTTGCTCCTATACCCCTGGTGTTCGGGTAAGAACCCTTAAGCTTTACGGCTATGCGCGGTGATGCCGTTGTGTTCTCATAAAGGACAGCTCTATCCATTAAGCGGTTAATAGCTAAGTCGAGATCACCATCATTGTCAAAATCAGCTGTAGCTAATCCATAAGAGGCATCCAGCTCGTTAAAACCCCACTTTTTTCCAACTTCTTCAAAAGTAAGATCATTTCTATTTCGATATATTTTGTTTCTTAAATTGAGGGGAGGGGCTTGATCAAGTTTTACATAACTTTGAATTCTGCCTTTGCTTCGGTCAATTTGATTACCTCTCCTCTTTTGATAGTCAATATCCATCGCATCGTATACATGACCAGTATTGACTATAAGATCTTCGTAACCATCCAAATCAACATCTAAAAACTGAGTGGCCCAAGACCATCCCGTAGCTTCTACTCCACTATAATGGGAAATCTCGGCAAACGTGTTATCTCCTCTATTTAGATATAACGAATTTCGCATATACTGAGGTTGATACATTGAACTCTGAATTTTGGATGGGTAGGGTTCCATAGAGATGATTTGTCGTGCACGCCTATGATGATATTTACTAAGCATCTCTGATACAAATATGTCACTGGTCCCATCACGATCAATATCTGCAATTGCTACCCCCATTGAAGAAAAACTAAAATTCCGGAATTCTTTATAGCTGGCAGCTTTGAAACGACCTTTACCTATGTTAATCCAAATGCGGTCTGTTGTCCAAAAATCATTACACACGTAAAGATCTGGAAGTCCATTACCGTTTATGTCGTAAAATTTTGCAGTAAGACTCCATTCAGGTTTTAAATCCGCTGGATTACCATCACTATCTAGAAAGCGCTCGCTAATATTTTTTACATTATCAAATTCTCCACTTCCGTTATTGATATAAAGCTCATTTACTTCAGCCCGCTCTTTGAGTAAAGGATCTTTGTGCTCTCTATATAGAATTGTATAGTGTTTATCAAACGGTTTGCGTAATCTATACTGTCCCTTTGACTCCAATTCCACCATATTGGTGGTTTTAAGTTGACTAGGTTTGAATATATTTCTAGCCGGTTTCTCCTTGTTATTTGCCACAAACAAATCAAGATCTTTATCATCATCAATATCGGCTAGCGTCATAGTTGTACTTCCTTTACTAGTATTCAGGCCACTATCTTCTTTCAGATGAAACTGTCCAGTACCGTCATTTATGTACAAAGCATTTTTCTTATCAAGTGAAGCAACCAAAAGATCGGGATCATCATCACCATCTACATCAGCAAAAACAACACCAGTAGTATGAAAATCATCATGGCCAACTCCCGCGTGCTCAGTGATGTCATTAAATCGGAAACCTCCTGAATTTTTATATAATTTGTTTTCCCCTTTTAAATTGCCAAAATAGACGTCAGTCCATCCATCTCCATCCACATCTGCAGTAGCCACTCCTGACCCATTCATGTAGTTTTGATTTTCATCAATATCTGCCTGGCTTAAATTATTTATAAAATCAATATTTGTATCCCAATTGTCTCGTTTAATAAACCCAACTTTGCCAGATTCTTTGGGGTGGACTTCTGCCCAGCGATATCCTTCTTTCTCAACCCATTTTAATTCCTTCGGTTCTGGCGAACAACCAGCTAGAAGACAAAAAAATATTAGCAGTATTTGATTTTTCTTTGCCATTATAAACAGGAAGGATTAAAACAGAAACATCTATCTATTTAGAAATCAATTTTCTTAGCTTTTATGTTTCTACTCTTTTTCCCAATTCGGTGTACGTTTGCCTTCTTTTTCATTTATCAGATCATTAAGTCGTTGGTCAAGCCTTTTCACAGTTTTCCATATTTTAGGATCTTGTCTTTCAACCTTGTCCAAAAATGAACCGTAAACATGACCATATTTAATGTTACCTAGCAGATTATTGGTTTGCTTAGGATCTTTTCGCATGTCGTATAACTCATACTTGGACCAAATCCCTTCATAGGTCATATAACTATAGTTCTGTGTCCGTAGTCCCCACGTCGTTGGCGTTTGTACTGCTTTCGGATCAATAAAATATTCATACAAAAAATCGGTCCGCCAATTAATCGGTTGCCCCTTAAGCATGCGGGCGAAAGACATCCCCTGCATCGTGGAAGGCACAGTGCTTCCTGCCAGTTCTAAAATCGTTGGCCCAATGTCAATATTCAGAATAAATTCTTCCCGTTTCACGGGGGTCCGAATCTGTTCTGGCCAGTGGACAAAAGCCGGCACCCGAATCGACTCCTCATACATCACGCGTTTATCGATCAAACCGTGTTCCCCCATCATGTATCCGTTATCGCTGTAGTAAATAATTACGGTTTCCTCCAGATGACCAAGATCACGCAAGGTCTCTGTTATTTTGCCCACACTCTCATCGACCGACAACATAGCTTCGCTGTATAATTGAAAAAAACGATTATAACTCCCATATCCTGCAGCGGCAAAATCTCTTTCAGCTCCATGCCAACTGTTACGTTGCCGCTTTACCCAAAGAGGTTTGCCCTCATAATTTACCTCGGTGTTGGCAAAAGTCTCTGGCTTGGGAATATTCAGATCCTCATAATGGCCCTGATGACGTGGCGCCGGGGTAAAATCTTCATGGATAGCTTTATGGGACAAATATAAAAAGTATGGGGTTTCTCCCCGGGCATTTTCTTCAATAAAATCAACTGCATAGTCAGTAAGCAGATCGGTGGTATAGCCCGTGTGATCACTCCGTTGACCATCTATATTAAATGTTGGATCGTTATAGGCCCCCTGTCCTCTGAAGGAGACCCAACGGTCAAATCCCGGACGTGGCATATCATTGTCTCCTCCCATGTGCCACTTCCCAATAAAACCGGTATGATATCCTTGCTTTTGCAGTTTAACTGGAAACGTAGGAATATGAGACGGAAGAGGTGTATTGTTATCCATGACCTGATGCGAGTGCGCATACTGGCCGGTTAAAATAGATGCCCTACTTGGGGAGCATAAAGAGGTAGTCACATATGCATTTTCAAAATACATACCGTTTTTTGCCAATCTGTCAATATTGGGCGTCTCTATCCATGGATGATCCAAAAAACTTAAAAAATCATAACGCTGGTCATCAATCAATACAAAGACTATATTAGGTTGGTTTTCAGGTTGGGCCTTTACCATCTTAGTCCCAAAACATAAAAAGAAAACTACCAATACCACTATTTTAGAATTGCTTACCAAATAAGTCTTTTTTAAGCCAGTCATATCTAATTGATTGTTTTGTAACATCTCTTTTTAACTGTTTTATCTCCGATGGGCTTATCCTGCATCAACTTTATTTACTGGGAGTCTAGTGAAGCATAGCATGTTGCAAATCATTTTAATATTGCTTGCAACATAACTTGCGCCGTAATTATAGTTTTTTTTCAAAAAGATAGAATTTGAAACAAAGCAGGAGCTGTACACCACGTACATGCTACATCCACTTTTATGCGCCGATTAAGTTTATTGCTGTTATTATTTTGCAGCTATTATTTGAACCATTCCTTGATTAGACTGTAAGTTGTCTATAATAAAATTTGTCTTCTCAAGAAGATACTTGACTCTATCTACCGATAATCGAACTTTTTTATAAACACTTTTCTCAAATTCCCAACTGTCTCCATTGCGTTCATAAACCAAATCATGGACAAGTAAGTAATCAGATTCATATTCCAGAAATACGGTCATTATTTTATTTTGGTCGTTTTGAACTGGGACAAACCGATCAACACCCGTAAGTTCAACGGAATAATCACGGAAGCCAATGATTAGTTTTCCATTAGATTCAAGTAGATTATAGGCTATGTGAAAAAAATTATTCACAGATTCTTCTGACGAAAGATGAGTGAGCGTATCTCCCATACAAACGGCAAGTTCAAAAGGCGCCATGTGGGAATAGTTTTCTGGCTTGAGTATATCACTTTGAATAACTTCAATGGTTTCATTTTCATCATGACTTTTTAATTCATCAAGCAAATATTCATTAAAATCAATCCCCGTAACGTTAAATCCAATTGACGAAAGTGCAAAAGACTGGAAGCCTGAACCACAGCCTAAGTCTATAGCCTTTTGGTTGGTCTTTGGGTACACATCATGCTCCTTAAACCAGTTCTGGTTTTTCTTGACTTGTTTGTTAAAATCCCCAAACATCCAAGAATAGTGCTCAGCAAGCAAATTTTCGTAATGCTTTTTTGCAGAAATTTCAGCCATGATTATTAGATTAAGATTTAAAAACCCCTAACATTCCTGATTTCGTAGAATGCTATGATTTACACCTTACTACTTATTTTTAATCATCCTTCTGCTTATCTAGTTGGCTGTTGCTGCATTAAATTATCGATTACATTCTCTACGTGATCAAGGCCTTCTTTTTTTTCTTTTAGATAAAAATGTCCAGTTTGAGAAGAATCCCAGCCATTGGAGCCATTCCAGCTAACAGTTATTTTCCCAGGTACAAGATCAAAATATGTTTCTGCACCATGCACTGCTACTAATACAGCTGTTTGATCAAAACTAGCTCCACTTTTCCCAGAAGATACCATTCGCATAACATCTTTGACTGGACTATCCTCTATTTCATCATTTTGCAATAATTGTCCACCTGTTCTCACTTTTACTCCAAGTGCAAAGCCACTAAAAATGATTTCAGTAGGCCAATTTTCAAAAACATGCTTTGATGCTTTTGCATCCATATACAGATTGTATTCTTTATTGGGACCTTGGGGATCATTTACAGGACCCGTAAATGTACCCGCCATGCTAACAAGGTTTTGTACTTTCTTTTTAACAAGCTCTTTGCCATTGAGTTTAGAGTATCTATCCGGACGAGATACCAAAAGATTAGATAAGTTAGTTAAAAACCCTACGGTAACTATCGTTACACTATGATCTGGTTGATTGCTAAGGATCTTCCTATATATTTCTACAGAACTTGGCACTACCTTATTTGATCTGATGTCTGCAGGGTAATTGCCAACAATTTTATTAGTCCATCCTCCAAAACAACAGACCTCCGGGGCATCTTTTATTTCTAAAGCTAGTCCTTTGGGTACTCCGATGGGAATATTGGGACGCCCATAATAGGTATTAAAGACATCCAATAGTTGGGCAATGGTGGGATGTGTATTACTGGCAACAGTAGCTAGCAATTTAGCTTCTTCGTTGTCAGCCATGGCATGAAGTATAGCCAGCGCTCCTACATCATCTGTCATAGGCCCCATATCGGTATCATAGATTACTGAAACGGGTTTATCTTGACTTTTGATTTGTAGAGGATATAAAGTGATACTCATTAACCATATAAGAAAGTATTTAGATAACTTCTTCATAAAGTTCCCTTTTTATAGAATACTTTTCTTTCCCTAACTCATATCGATAATTAATTCAGTTAATATTATGCAGTTCTACTTATTATGATAAGACCTAAACCAACGATGAAAAACAAAAACATTGACCAAATCAATTTATTAGTTCCTTCAGGTGCATCTTCAAATTCATCCCAAATAAATACTCCCCATGCTGCAGCTACCATCGTTGCTCCCTGACCAAGACCATATGATATTGCGAAGCCAGCTTTTTCAGGTGCTAACAAGTTAAAACCCATTCCCAGACACCAAATTACTCCTCCCAATATCCCGACCACATGTAATCGGCTAGTACCTTCAGTAAAATACTGTTTGTAGGACACGGCTTCTCCAGAGACTGGACGGTACATGAAATAGGTATTCCAGAGAAAATTGGAAACAAAGACACCTAACGAAAAGATAAAAACGGCTCCATAAGGAGTCATGAGACCCGGTTCAGGATTCGTATAATTTAAGGATACACCAGCAGCCACAAATCGATAAAACAGCCCCATCAAAACTCCACACAAAATGGAAATAATTATTCCTTTAGCTGAGCTATGGGTCTTTTCTACTCTATTATAAGCTAGTGCATCTAATATTATTGCTACTGTAACAAATCCAACCCCAAGAAAGAGAACTAAAGGATCTCCTACGGGAGATGCCAAGTAGTTGATAAAAACACCAATAACCAAAGCTAAACCTATGCCTACTGGGAATGCTACGGCCATTCCTGCTAGATCAATTGCGACTACCAAAAGAATATTAGCAAGGTTAAATACTACCCCTCCCAGAAATGCTGAGCCTAAAGCTGACCAATCGGCTTGAGCCAAATCTGCAAAAAAGCTGCGACCTTCACTCCCAATTGTCCCCAGAGTTAGTCCAAATATTAATGAAAATAGAAGAACACCGATCGTATAATCCCAGTAATAGAGTTGGTAGGGCCAAGACTTTATAGCTAGCTTTTCAGTGTTTCCCCAAGACCCCCAACATAGCATCGTAATGAAGCAAAATATAACTGCAACTGCATAACTATCTATTATAAACATGTTATTAGTTTTTATATTTAATGTTGATCACGATTTATCACTGATAAATCCCTGTAGTTCATCTATCGTTGGTATCGAGCTCTGAGCCCCATTTCTAGAAACAGATAAAGCAGCTGCCATATTGGCAAATTTAATAGCATTTCTCAAAGATTGTCCTTGAATTATTGCAGTTGATAATGCTCCATTAAACACATCCCCCGCAGCAGTTGTGTCCTCAACTATAACTTCTTGAGCAGGTATAATACCTTCAGATTCCTCAGTTTTCATAAATACCCCATCAGAACCTAGCGTAATCACAACATTTTTAACCCCAAGCTCTTGTAAGCTTTTGGCTGAACTTCTTAATGATTCACTATCCGCTATGTGAATACCCGTCAATTTTTCAGCCTCATTCTGATTAGGAGTGACCAAAAATAAATCTTTAAAAAAATAATTTGGTAATTCCAGTGCCGGTGCTGGATTTAGGATAACTTTTGTTTTACCCTCTCTGGCTATTTCAAGAATGAGACCCACTATTTCTATAGGAATCTCAAGTTGCAAAACAAGCAAATCAAAACTGACAATTACATCCTTTAGGTTTTTTATTTCATTTCTGGTAATCCCATGATTAGCTCCGGGTGCAACAACAATTTTATTTTCACCAGTCATATTTACAGAAATCATCGCTACACCTGTAGGTCTATCTTCATCAAAAAGGATGTTATCAACATTTATGCCTACATCTTTATATTGTTCAGTACAAAGATCACCAAATTCATCATTTCCAAGTTTGCATATAAAACTAACATTACCACCTAATTTGGCTGCAGCTACAGCCTGATTAGCACCTTTTCCACCTTTATGCATTTGAAATTCCCCGCCAAGTATTGTCTCCCCAGCTTCCGGAAAACGTTCAGACCTTACAACCATATCGATGTTTGCGCTTCCTACGATTAATATTTTTTCACTCATTCTGTTCAGTAACTATAATTATCAATAGATTTAAAGTATTAATATGTAAAGATCTCAATTAAGCCAGCCTCTGGTAAAGCTAACTTTGGTAATTCGTTATTTACGCTTCACATATACGTAGTACGGAGTTGTAATCGGATTGCCGTCCTCGTCGTTGAACCAGCTGTGCAGGGCGATTGGTCCCTCTTCCAGCTTGACCGTAAACGTGACCGACCTGTCACCAGCCTCCACCTGCTTCCGCTCACCTAAAAACGGATATGCTTCTATTTCATCTAGTGGCTTATGGGGAACAGCTACATTGTTAATATAGATATGGGCGCTTGCTATCGGCAGGGTTGTTGCAATAGCGAGATTATGTCGGGGGTTGATACTTGCAAGTTCCCTGCGAGGTTTATCCTGTAAGGGAATGTTACTTTCTTCCGGCCAGCGGCGCAGTTCGAATTCATATTCCCCCGCTTCTGCCACCTTCAGCAGCCAATATCCAAATTTGCGGGTACCATTCATCACCTGGGTTTGCTGATCGATAAACACATCCAGCCATTCGCAACCGGTCAGCATCGCAGGATTTGCCTTGTCGCTGCCAATGACCACACGTTGCGGTTGGTTAGCTTTGGATTCGACATCATCCCACCACTTGGATAGATGGGTTCGCATTTTTTCGGCCACGTCGGGATACTGGCCGATCACATTGGTTTGTTGTTTGGGATCGGCCTCAAGGTTGTACAGGGCCCGATCTTTCAGCAACCGCCATTTTTTCCACAGTACTGCTGCCCCCTCGGGTTCCAAGATCGTTTGGCCCTTCGGAGAAGGATAATTAAATCCTATAGGCATTCGGCTATAATTGATTACCACCATGCGATCCTCAGGGACAGCGGTTCTACCGCGAAGGACCGGGGCCAAACTAACCCCATCGAACTTAGGCGGGCTGGTGGGCACTATCCCAGTGAGATCAATAAGCGTGGGGAGAACATCTTGGACGGTGGTCAGCCCACCGATATCTCTTGGTTCTCCTAGCGCCCCATTGGGCCAACGTATGAAGAACGGAACTCGATGCCCCCCTTCCCAGAGCTGGGTTTTCATCCCGCGCATGCCTGCATTGTAATACAGGGGGCCGTGCGTGCTGCCATTGTCTGTGGTAAATATGAGAATCGTATTCTCTGATACCCCATGCTCCTGCAGAAAGTTCATCAGCCTGCCCATATTTTCATCAATATTTCGAATCATGGCCAAATACCGTATCAAACGGTCTTTTGTATCTGGATTCATATCAGTAAAAGCAGACTCGGCAAAGGCCTTTTGCATATCATCGATATCTGTGTCCTTTGCAATAAGAGGCCCATGCGGGGTATTGGTAGGGAGGTAGGTGAAGAACGGGGTTCCCTCTTCCACCGAACGACGCATAAAGTCCATCGCCTCCTCAAAGAAAACATCCGTGCTGTATCCTCCGAATTTTTCTCGCTCGCCATTCTGAATGTAAGTATCGTCAAAATAATCGTTGCCCCAAAAATCCGGTATTGAGCTTATCGATGAGGAGGGAAACCAGACGGTTTGCTGAAATCCGCGATCTTCCGGTCGAAAGGGATAGTTATCACCTAGGTGCCACTTCCCAAAAATGCCGGTATTGTACCCGCTTCCGGAAAATATATCGGCCATCGTGGTCAGGTCCGGTCGCAAAAGAGTGCGCCCGGCGCTAACGTTGATGGCTCCGTTGCGCGCCGCATCCAACCCGGTCAACAACTGTCCCCGCGTCGGGGCACACATCGGGGTCACGTGATAGTCGGTCAGCCGGAGGCTCTGGCCGGCCAGCTTGTCCAGCTGGGGGGTCGCCAACACCGGATTCCCGTGGTAGGAGAGTTCCCCGTATCCCTGATCATCGGTCATCACCAGAATCACGTTCGGCTTTTGCTCATTGTCATTTAGGATTTTCTTATCAAGGGAAACACTTTTAAAAGGCCAAATAATGAGTATAATTAAGAAAAGCAGGGGAATAAGGAATATTTTTGCAAACTTAATACTCATATTAGCATGTCATTAAGCATTAGATTTAATCAAGTATGTTCAGTTGACATTATTGATGGGAATAAAGGGCCCACACAATAATCCGAGAGGAAGCAATTCATTTACGTTTTACATATACGTAGTAAGCACCTGTAATTGAACCACCATCTTCGTTATTAAACCACGTATGCAAACGAATTGAACCCGGTTCTAGGTTGGTAGAAAATGTTACAGCCTTTTCTCCTGAACTAACTTCTTTTGTTTCGTTAAGAATGATAGATCCACCCTCTTGTTTGTTAGCATCACCACTGATGTATATTTGAGCTTCTGAGATGGGCAGAGCCTTTCCTGACACAAGAAATTCATCACCTTTTCGAACATGATCAGAAGGAAGAGGATCGCTTAATGCTAGATCTGCTTCTCGTGGCCACCTGCGTAGCTCAAATTCATACTCTCCTGCCTGTTCTACATTTAGATGCCAATATCCATTCTTACGAACGCCATTGCGAACCTGTCTTTGTAGATCTACAAAGACATCCAACCATTCTACCGCTGTCAATTTTGTTGGATTTTCAGCCTCATCTCCAATGCTAACAGCCAGCGGTTCATTTACATCATTTTTAACTTCTTTCCACCATTGATCGAGATGGTCATTCATTTTTTGAGTTACTATTGGGTACTGATCTATAACATTGGTCTGCTGCATTGGATCCTCTTCAAGATTATACAACTCCGTGCCTCTCAATAATCGCCAGTGCTTCCAGAGGACAGCCGCTCCGTTTCGCCGTACAATAGACGGGTTTGCAGGAGACCGATAATCGAATCCAAACGGCATGCGACTGTAGTTTATAACCACCATTCGTTCTTCTGGAACCTCCGTTGCTCCCTGGAGTGCTGGAGCGAGGCTGATACCGTCAAATTTAGTAGTAGTATGGGGAACGATACCTGTCAGATCAATAAGTGTTGGTAGAACGTCTTGAACTGTAGTCAATCCATTAACTTTTCGCTCATTCCCTAGATCACCATTTGGCCAACGAATAAAGAAGGAAACGCGATGCCCGCCTTCCCAGAGTTGTGTCTTCATTCCTCTCATTCCAGCTTTGTAATATTGGGGAGCAAAAGTACTACCATTATCGTTTAAAAAAATCAATATAGTATTGTTAGACAACCCTTCATCCCCCAAAAAATCCATCAGTTTACCGATATTTGTATCTATATTACGAATCATGGCTAGATATCGGATTAAATTTTTTTGCATATCCTCGGTATGCAAAAATTCCGGAGATTCCCCTGTTTGAGCACTTGAAAATTTTGAATTTTTGTAAGCTTCCTTTAAAACCTCAATATCTTCCTCGGGTGCCCAAAAGGGCTGATGTGGAGTATTTGTAGGTAAGTAGGTGAAAAATGGCTTATCGGACTCTGCTTTTTCCTTCATCCAAGCCATAGCTTGCTCAAAAAATATATCTGTAGAATAGCCATCAAATTGTTCTTCTTTGCCATTATGTCTCAAGACAGGATCAAAATAATCATTACCCCAGTAGTCGGGAACAGAGTTAATGTGAGAAGAGGGAAACCATATGGTCTCTTCAAACCCACGATCTTGAGGCCGATAGGGATAATTGTCCCCTACGTGCCATTTACCAAACAATCCAGTAGTGTAGCCGGAATGTTTAAAATAATCGGCAATAGTCGGTAATTCTGAACGCATCAGGGTACGGCCGCTGCTAACATTTAAAGCCCCATTGCGAGCAGCATCCATGCCCGTCAAAAGCTGCCCTCGGCTGGGGGTACACATCGGGGCAACATGGAAATCGGTAAGCTCAACGCTTTGTTTAGCAAGTTGATCCAAGTTTGGCGTATCCAGAATCGGGTTGCCATGGTAAGAAAGCTCCCCATATCCCTGATCATCAGTCATAATGATAATCACATTGGGTTTTTGGCCATCTGTCTGCTGGGAGTTATTATTTGGTTTTTCCCCGTCAATTGATAGTAATTCAAATGGAATCAGAAGAAGTAATCCTACTACTGACAACTTGTTAAGTTTCATAAAACTTTCCTTACTTTTTTGTTTTTTTGAAAATTGGAATTACCCTTGTTCTAAATAAAATCCTGCATTTTATGAATGAATTTGTAAACGCTTAACTAAACAAAACCAAATTTCATGTTGGTCCTTTTAGAACCCAACATGAAAGAAAAGTAATATTTAGTAACCGGGATTTTGCTCAAGTTCAGGATTTGCATCTATTGCATATTGAGGAATTGGAAACTTTTTATGGAATTCTTGAGCATTGGTAGCTCCTCGTTGTTGTGCAGACTCAATAAATTCTCCATGTCGTATTAAATCTCTTCTTCTTTTTGATTCATACCAGAACTCCCACTTTCTTTCTTTTAAAATTTGATCATTCAACTCTTCTTTATTAGCAAAATCAGATAATTGCACATCCCCTAATCCAGCCCGTTCACGTATCTGATTTATAAGATCGATACTCTCCTGATTTGGTCCATTAATTTCATTTAGAGCTTCAGCTCTGGATAAAAGGATGTCGGCATATCGTATTTTTGGTATATCATTCCCATGATTCCCACCTGTTGCGTTAGGATCCGGTGGATACTTCATTGATCTAGTGGCATTATCATAATCCTCAATTAGATCAACTGTATCGCCTTCGGTGTTTATATATCTTGTGAGGATACGACCATTTCGCTCATCATTAGGCGCAAAGGAATTGTAAAATGAGTCACGAAGTCTATATTGGGAAGCAAAGTTTGTCCAGCCCTGATCAACAACTCCGGCTATACCACCATCCAAGCCTTCATGGAATCCCCAGGGAAATGCAGTTGCAGTAATTGTGCATCTGGCATCTGGATCATTCGTTATTGCCGGCCGTACCCAGATAAACTCACTGTTTTGTTCGTTCTCTAGCGCAAACATTTCGTTATAATCGGGATATAGCTCATAATTCCCATTATCAATAATTTCTTGCGCTTTATCAGCTGATTGCTGCCACTGTTCTGTATTAAGATATAATTTTGTGAGAAATGCTCGTGCTGCACCACTATTTGCTCTATACCGGGTTGCCTCATTCGGCCCTGGCAGTATAGACTCAACAGCGCTGAATTCAGATATTACAAAATTTATAGTCTCTTCAGCACTAGCCCTGGCTAATTCAAGAGGATCTTCTGTACTGGTTCTTAAAGGCACGCCACCATACTGATTCCAAAGATCATAGTAGGCAATAGCTCGGACAAAACGAGCCTCGGCACCAATTTTCTCTCTCTCACTTTCAGAAATATTTTGCGGTCTATCCAAATTATCCAGCACGATATTTGCATTTCGGATTGCACTCCAGTGGGGATCCCAATAAAATGAAGCCTCATCACAACAATTAGGATCCCACGTAAAATTAATCAACAGCACAGCATTTTGATTTTCACCTCCGCCTGTATGCCATAGGATATCTGTGGTCATTTCTTCCCTCTTTATCGTATGCTGGCTGCCCCAAGACGACATGTTAGCCGATTCAGTATATCCCTCAAATAGGGTTGATTCCAAGCCGGATTTTGTCGTTAGTAAGTTTTCACTTGCAAGTTCTGAGTGGACAGGTTCATTTAACACGTCTTCACATCCTTGTATCAGAAAAGAAACTGATAAAAGTATGATTGCTGTCTGAAAAATATTTGTTTCAACCGATTTCATATTCACTACCTCACTTAATTAATTTCTTTAAATTTCTATTTTTTTATTCTACAGACCTATTTTCAGTCCCAACATGAATGTCCTTGCCGTAGGGAATGCGTTGCGGTCTATTCGATAATTAGCATTACCATTGGGATTTATAGCCGGATCTATTCCATCATAATCAGTGAAAGTAACCAGATTTTCACCTACTACATATATTTGTGCAGATCGTAAGCTTTGGAATATTTTTGGTAGTGTGTAACTTAGTCTTACTGTTCTTAGCTTTATATAGGATCCATCCTCAACTACAAAAGAATTTATTGACTTTCTACCCTGCGCAAGGGGATTAACAAATGAAGGATATTTATTAGAAGGATTCTCAGGAGTCCATCGGTTCAAAAATGGTTCAGCAAACTTATTCCTTCTAAAATTGATAGGATAGAACGTTTCAACTTTATTTGCATTTAATATTTCAAACCCTTGTTCAGCTTGGAGAAACACATATAAACCAAACCCTTTGTAGTTGAATGTGTTACCAATGGACCATTGATAATCAGGAAATGAATTACCTAAAATGACCCGGTCTTCTCCGGTAATTGTTCCATCCCCATTTTGGTCTCTATACTTTATACTACCTGGACTAACGGGATCGGATGTGACTGAGAAATCATCACCTTCTTGCCAAATGCCTTCTACTTCCCAACCATAAAAGGAGTTTAATGGCGCACCGGGTCTTATAATACCTGCCTGTCCAGCAAATGCAACTCCTCCTAACTGGATTTCTGGGACACCGCCCAAACTTTTAACTTCGTTTTTAAGAGTTGAAAAGTTTAAGTTTGTAGTCCATTGAAATTCCTGTGCAGTTATATTTCTTGAAGTCAGAGATAACTCAAAACCAGTATTCTCAATTTGTCCCACGTTCGATAAACGTGAATCAAAACCAACAGACGTTGGAACTGGCAAATTAACCAACATATCCTCAGTTGTTTTCTTGTAATAGTCAACTCCCCCTTCAAGTCTATTTTCCCAAAGTGCAAAATCTAAACCGAAATTAAGTTGTTCTGTTGTTTCCCATTTTAAATCGGGATTTGGCAGCCTTGATGGAGTAGTAGTCGTCACTCCTGCATCACCTATAACAGCCGTTAGGCCTTCTGAAAATGTTCCAGCAAATGGGTAATCACCAATTTCTTGATTACCTGATTGTCCCCAACTGACCCTAATTTTAAGATTGTTTATAGCACTAATACCTTCCATAAAACTTTCTTCTGATAATCTCCAACCAATCGCTCCAGATGGGAAAAAAGCAAACTTATTGTTTTCACCAAATCTGGAAGATCCATCTAATCTAGCTGACAAAGTCAGAAGATATTTTTCAGAAAGTGTATAATTTACCCGGCCGAGATAAGAAGCAAGCCTGTTGGCAGTTTTAGAGTTAGACAATTCAAAATTTGAAGTCTGACCCAGACCAAGATTATCTGCACCGACTTGTAATGAAGGGAAATCACTGGAACTGTTATATAGGTATGTTGTTACAAATCTTTCATAGGTGATCCCTCCGACAGCATTGATATCATGCTCTCCAAATGTCTTGTTAAAATTAAGTGTTCCTTCTACTAACACATGGCTCATCTCAGAATTCTGATTACTCCCAATACCATTATTTTCTCGTCCCAGGCGTGTTTGGTCATCGACGAAGGTTTTTCTACTTTCGTTAGTAAAATCACCTCCAATATTTAATTTTGCGAACAAATTTTGGTTTATATCATATTCAGCAAATGCTGTCGAAAATATGCGATTAGTATTGGATGCTGAATTAACACCTTGCAATAAAGCCATTGGATTGTCAACACTGACAAGTTCATTTAGCGCAAAACTACCATCATCATTCCTAATGGGGAAAGTAGGATCAAAGTTAAATGCTGCTCGAATAACTCCTGAATTTTCAATTGCTGCACCACCGTTGGGTATAAAATCATCCTTGATATATGTACCAGTGGCTTTCAAACCAAGATTTAATCTATCTGAAACTTGAGACTCAAGATTAACCCTTGTTGAATATCGATTGAACCTAGTTTCTCTAACAGTCCCTTCCTGATCCATAAAGTTAAAAGATACAAAGTAAGTGGTATTTTCAGATCCTCCTGAGAAAGAAATTTGTTGGTTCGTGACCGGTGCATTATCATTTTCAATAACTTCCTGCCAATCAACACCTCTACCATTATTGGCTATATCACCTACTCTAAAGGAAGGGTCTTCACCACCAGCATCAATAATTGCGTTCAATTCTCTCTGATACTGCTGTGCATTTAACAAATCAAGTTTATTTGACCAATTTTGAATTCCAATACTTCCATGATAATTAACTTGTATATCCCCGCTGCGTCCACTTTTTGTAGTTATTAGGACTACTCCATTTGCCCCTCTTGAACCATATATGGCGGTTGCCGAGGCATCCTTAAGAATCTCAATCGATTCTATGTCTTCGGTATTTAAATTAGCAAGTGGATTCCTAGGAGTTTGAGTATTACCTAAATTTACTCCACTCCCCCCGATTGCTCTTTCCTTATTAACAGGTACCCCGTCAATAACATATAGTGGGCCATTGCTTGCATTGATCGAACTGGAACCTCTGATATTGATAGAAAAACCACCACCTGGCTCCCCGCTATTTTGAACGACATTAACACCAGAGCTTTTACCCACCATCATCTGATCTACAGAGGATGTGACTCCTTGATTTAATTCATCGACATCTACTGATGAGACAGATCCAGTTACATCAGTCTCTTCAACACTTCCGTAACCGACCACTACCAATTCTTCACCGGCTACAGCTTCGAGTTGCATGGTTACATTAATTGTTGTTCTGCCGTTAATTGGCATTTCCATTGTTTGATACCCTACAAAAGAATAAACCAATGTGTCATTCAATGAGGGCACATCTAGTTTATATTCACCCTCAGGATTTGTAGTAGTACCAATTGTTGTTCCCTCTACAACTATGTTAACCCCTGGTAGTGCTTCACCTGAATTACTATCTGTAACTTCTCCAGTTACAGTTTGTGCAATCAAGGTTGGTACTACCAAGGTCACTATCCCAATTGTTAGTATGAGTCGTTTCATAATTTATCCCTGTGTTGCTTATTATTGATTGAACAATCGATTGAGCTATATTTCAAAAAAATGCTCAATCGATTGTTTTATTTAGAAAACAATTTATTAGATACCTGTTACTGATTTTCGTTGAACTAGCGAAGGTTTCAACTCCCTACTTTTAAACTCTGACAAGGTTATATCACCATCAATGTGGTTTATTAAAGCCTGAGAAACAATCTTACTAATTTCTTCAACCGGCTGACAGATTGTAGTTAATGGAGTCGACAGGTAATCAAGGAAAACATTATCATCAAATCCGACGAGTGAAAAATCTTCTGGTATCCTCAAACCTGCCTCTTCTATAGCTTTGATAACTCCTAAAGCAATTGTACTGCTCATCGCAAAAATAGCAGTCGGCTTATTTTCTCTGGCTAAAATACGATTCATTTCTCTATATCCACATTCAATACTAAAATCATTACCACTTACCTCATATGGTTCTAACCCATTATCCTGCAAAGCCTTAAGGTATCCGTTCTTCCTGTCAATTGCGGGTGTTGAATCTTGTATTCCCTGGATACAAGCAATGTTTTGGTGACCGTTCTTAATCAGTAATTCGATAGCTTGATAAGCCCCGTTTACGTTATCAGTAGTAACATAAGGAATCTTAGAATCTTTAAAATATCTGTCAATACATAATACGGGGACTCCATGATCGCTGATCGCCTCAAGCAACGAAGGGTTACCTCCTTTTGCCTTGCTCGGAATCAATACAATACCATCCACGTTCCTGGAATTTAAATTTTCTATCATCTTTTTTTCAACCTCTGGATCATCATAACTTTCAGTAAGTACTATATTATATCCTCTTTCTGTCAATTGCTTATCCAAAATGCTTGTAATATTAACAAAAAAAGGATTATCTAAACTTGGTATGATCAATCCTACCGTAAAACTTTTTTTAACCCTTAAATTGACTGCAACAGGATTCGGTTTGTAACCAAGCTTTTTTACAGCCTTCAGAATTTTCTTTTCAGTTTTTTCACTTATTCTGAATTCCCTGGCTTTCCCATTTATGACTCTAGAAACCGTCGACTCTGAAAAACCTGTCTTTTCGGCTATAGTACTTAAAGATACTTTTTCCATCCGTTAACTTAATCCATTAGCTCAATCGATTGTTCAATATAAATTATATTTTTGAAAATGCAAATTTTTTTCCAAATAGGCATCAAATATGCTCTTCCAAGTTATTTTAAGAAGATAGAACTGAATTAGATTGACTGGCTTATCGATTCCCATTCTTTTATGAAAAATAATCAAGATCAATATACCAACCTATCAGATCCTTGCATCTTTCATTTTATACAGTAAGCTTTACTGCAAATAAAGCGAATCTATGCAAGGCCAATGGCAACACTTTCATACTATCTCAAGAAACGCAAAAACAAAGACAAGCATCCGCTTTACCTCCGAATCATTCATAATCGAAAATCCAGATTAATCAATACCGATATCCGTTTGGCTACATCAAACTGGAACGAGAGTAATGAGGAGGTGCGGAAGTCGCATCCCATCCATAAAAAGCTGAATAACTTTCTGAAGCGTAAAAAGTTGAATGCTGAGGCGATTCTACTCGATATAAAGTTACAAGGTAATGGAGTTTCTATTAATGATATAAAGAAAGCGATTACAGAGAATAAAGTTGAGGGAAAAGAGCCTGATAACAGTGAAGAACAACACAAACCAGATTTCTTTGAATATGCAGAAGATGTAATTGAAGACTTTAAAGTCACCCTAAGCCATACCCGCTGGAAAAGCTATAATACCGTGTATAATAAGTTCCAAGAATTCTGGAAACAGGATACCCTGCCATTCGAAGAATTTGATGTGGAGGTTCTTCGAAAATATGAAGTCTATTGTATGAAAGAACGTGGAAACAAACCCAACACCATCAAGTCTGACCTTAAGATGGTTCGCAAAATCTTCAATAATGCTATTCAAGAAGGTGTCATCCCCAGGGATATGTATCCATTTCGATTTTATACAATGCCCAGTAACCCAGTGGTTAAAACGAAACTCTCAGAAGAAGAAATTAAAGCACTAAAGAGTGTAGAAACCCAAAAAGGCACACGACTATTGGATACAAAAAATATTTTTCTTTTTGCATACTATTGCTGGGGAATACGAATTCGAGACGCATGCCTACTCAGATGGGAGAATATCAAGGATGGTAGACTTATCTACATTATGTCCAAGACGGGCAAGAGGATGTCAATAAAACTACCCAGGCAAGCCGATGACATCATTGCCCAATACAAACCTGATGGCAAAGTAAAAAACGAACATTTCCTGTTCCCCTTTCTGGACCATAGAATAGACTATTCTGATAAAGAGTTCTTGGACAACCAGATTTCTTCCAAAAATGCTTTGATCAATAAATATCTAACTAAGCTTCAAAAATTAGCTGAGATTGATCAACACATATCATTCCACGTTGCCAGGCATTCATTTGCCCAACGCTGCCTAGAAAAAGGGTTAAGAATCATCGAAATCAAGGATTTGCTGGGACACAAAAATATTACAACTACAATGAAATATTTGAAGAGCCTTGATAATCAACATTTAGACACTACCGTCGAAAACCTTTTCAATTAATATACTTTAATCTTAAAACTGATGAGCAATGAAAAAGAAAAAGATTACAGATCAACTTGTTAACGAAGTAGATATTAGAGCTGCGATAGATGGTTATTTCTCAATAAATCCAATAAAGGAAGGGAGTTTTTTCTATGAACAAATTCAGAAAACATGGAATAGAATGCTAGATGATTTTGAAAGTGAAGATTGTCTCCATAATGAAACCGGTTATATAATGTTTATGACGGTGGCACGTGAGGAAAAGGTCGAACTTTTTGAACGATGCAATTCTCTCCTTCAGAAAATTGATTTCCTCGTTGATAAATTTATCCTGGAATTAGAGCGATATTGTCAAAAACTTCCCAAAAATGAGAATAAACTTCTCCAAACAGCAATAGATATTTGGAAAGAGCTTAAGGATGATTATGATTATGCCTTTTGTATTGAATATACCGAACTGGTAGTTGAGGTTTCCAACTTAAAAGAGACAAAAATTGAGAATCCATGCGGTAATGTTGAACAATACATAAAAGTTTTTATCTACATTGTTGAAAGAGAAATTAAAGATTTAGCTGCCTTTTATGCTGGTTTTTGGGGAATAGATTCTGCAATAGAATGTGTAACCCTACATGGAGATCTTTATTCATTTGACCAATATCTTAATTGTGTTCGACCAAAGGAGAATTTTAGGCTGGCTAGATTAAACCATAAATCCATCAGAAACCTCATCTCTGCAGGGCATTTGATAGATCCTGCCACAAAACTACGATTCCTTTCCCTTAGGAAAAATGATAACAAGACGATGCAAGAAGCTTATGATATTATCCTATCTGAATTACAAGAATTAGGTTACACCCCATCCGATTATTTGCCAGTTGAGGCTAAAACATTGGCCGATCGAGCCAGAAGATATCGCAAAAAGCGTTTTAAAGAACTAGGTGCGCTGATCGAGAATTAAACTGCGCTCAGCAAGAAGGCGCTCTACTCTTCCTCTTTTAGCTTCATAGTGAACTTAAATTCAAACTCAAGAAATGAGGTTCACTATGAAGAACAATATAACAATTCAATTAGATAATGAACTGCTCGATCACCTTGCTTCTGCGGTCAAAGAAGCTGTTAAAGAGGAAATTCCTAAAATGAAGGATTCCTTCCAAAAGGAATGGCTGACGACCGAAGACGTAATGGAAATGCTCAGCTGCTCAAGGAGAACAGTCCAAAATTATCGGGACGAAGGCAAGATCCCCTTTACTCAGGAGGGTCGAAAAATTCTCTATCCGAGAAATGGTATAGAACAGTTTCTGAGTGATAATATGATTAAGGCTTATCGTTAGGAGGAGGATTAAATTATGAGTTCCAACTTAACCAGAGCACTCAATCTAGCTGAAAGTAACTTCTACATTGTACCCATGCATTTTCCCAAAAGCAATGGCGGCTGCAGTTGTGGTAATGATTGTAGAAGTACAGGGAAACATCCCTGGATTCGTGGCTGGCCTGAAAAGGCCAGTCGGAATCCGAAGCAAATTCGCAGCTGGTGGCGCCGATGGCCGAAAGCCAATATTGGGATCGCATGCGGTAAAAAGTCAAATCTGGCCGTGTTGGATGTGGATCCCAGACATAATGGCGATCAGTCATTGGATAAATTAGAAGAAGAGATTGGGGTATTTACACAAACCACCACCATATCAACGGGGGGAGGGGGATTTCATTACTATTTTCGGTATCCTGGTGAAAATAAGATGAAAAATAGCGTCGGTACCCTGGGAGAGGGATTGGATATCAGATCGGACGGCGGCCTGGTCGTCGCTCCCGGAAGCCTTCACCAATCAGGTCATACTTACGAGTGGCTTGTTGGACTGGAGGAAATTAAAGTTTTCCCCAAAAAGTTACTCAATCATTTGCAAAATGAACATAACACCAAAGTAAATAAACAAGTGGCTGTTTCTCTTTCATCAGTAGAACCTATTTTAGAAGGCAAACGGAATGATACCCTATTCTCACTGGGTGTTACACTCAGTAAGAAAGGGATGGAATATCAGCAAATCCATAAAGAGTTGCTCGATATCAATGACAAGCGATGCACTCCTCCTTTGGAAAATTCAGAGATTTCTCAAATTGCTAAAAGCGCTAGTAAACCACCCAAAAAAGATCCATTAAGGTCCGAGGTAACAGAAGAGAAGTATGGCTTGTGGAATACCGATTTTGGTAATGCACGGGAACTGGTCAACGCCTATGGTGACAAAATACGCTATGATATTAATGAAGAGCAATGGTTGTTCTGGGATGGAACCAAGTGGAAACGAGATTCCACCGGCCTGTATGTGATGGGGATTGCCAAAAAACTCGTCGAGTCTCTCTATGAGCAGGCCAAAGAAATTGAAGATCCGGAAAAAGCAAAACACAAACAGAAACATGCCCGCAAGTCAGCGAATGAGGCTCGGCTTAAAGCAATGATGAGCCTCTCAACTACCTTTCCGAATATTAAAGTTTCAAAAGAGAATCTGGATCAAAATCCCTTTCTAATTACGCTCGATAACCTGACGTTTGATCTTAAAAATTTTAAGAAGCTTAAACTAAATCCCAAGCATCTAATAACTCGGCAACTTCCGTTTTCCTTTGACTCTGATGCAACCTGCCCTAAATGGGAAGAGTTTATATCTCAAATTATGGGAGGAGATCAGAATATGATCCGTTTTTTACAGCAGGCGATGGGGTACACCCTTACCGGTCTTACAACAGAACAATGCTTATTTTTTCTATTTGGAACTGGCCGAAATGGCAAAACGACCTATGTAGAAGTTTTGCTGCATCTTTTAGGCGACTATAGTATCAAAGCGGAATCTAATATGATTATGAACCGGTCCTATGGTGGAGGGGTCCCCAATGACATTGCACGGCTATGTGGCCATAGGCTCGCAGTTCTTTCTGAGATTCAAGAGGGGAAACGGTTGGATGAGGCAAAAGTAAAAAATTTAACCGGTGAGGATACAATCTCTGCCCGTTTTCTCCGGCAAGAGTATTTCGATTTTGAACCGACTCATAAACTTTGGGTGTATGGAAATCACAAACCATTAATAACTGGAACCGATGAAGGCATCTGGCGACGTATGCGGCTTATTAAATTTGATGTTACCATACCTAAAGGTCAGGTTGATAAGAATCTCAAATATAAACTATTGAAAGAGCTACCAGGCATATTCAATTGGGCAGTGCAGGGGTTCCAGCAGTGGCGGCAAAATGGAATGAGTCTAGAGGTGCCAGATAGCGTTAAGCAGGAAACCCTTTCCTATCGCAATGAAATGGACCAGTTGAATAAATTCATAGAAGAGACCTGCAGGGTAAAAGCAGACGTAAGTTGTAGCAATAAACAGTTACGGAAACGATACGCGGAATGGTGCTCAGATTATGGGGTCCACACCATGAGTACCCGTAGCATGAGTCCTAAACTTGAACAGCGTGGATTTCAGAAGTATAAATCCAACGGCTGTGTTCATTGGAGAGGCATAACACCTGTAGAATTGTAGACCTTGTAGAGAGAGTAGAGCATATTGCCAATTACATTTTTCTGATAACAAAATACCTCTACTCTCTCTACACACACTACTCCTAATACCCAATTTCATTTATAACCTTAACAATTCCGAATATGACAGATAATGAGTGTATAGAATGTGGGAAAGATATTGCATATAAACGAAGTGACGCCAAGTACTGTAGTGACCGTTGCCGGATGAGGTATCGTAGAACCCAGAAAAAAGAAAAAATAATTGGTGAACTGGTTGAGCTTTTCATTGAAATGCCGAACCATTCCGTACAAAACACAGATAATGGTTTATACCTGATTGGGGTTAATGCATTTACACGAACACCCCAAAAATGGGACCTTTCCGACCTTCAAAACATGTCAAACAAGCGACTAAATGAGCTGAAAAAGGGTAAAAAAGCCCAATTTACAGGTGAATTTATTGCTCAAGCATTTTCCCAAAAGAGTTAAAATGATTGGCAAGCTAATTCTTTTAAAAGAACCTGATTTTTTAAAGAAAAACGTTTAAAACTTCGATCTTTTTAAAAGTAATAATCCAGCCAGATCAATCTGAGTGGACATTCTTAATTTTTAAAGAAGAGTATACGGGGGGGAGGGGGGAATGATTAAAAAAGTTTAAAAACTTATTTTTAAAGACAATTTTAAACCTTTTTTGCTGGATATATTCCCGAAAAAAGCCCCTAAAACCCTTTTTAAAAGATAATTTCGAAATCGATTTGGATTTTAAAAATTAGCTAAACCTTTCCAATTTATGCTTCCGTTTCTGCCAATCGGGGAGCACCGTATTTAACAGTTGATAAAACCTCTTGTCGTGATGGGGATATTTCGTATGACAAAGTTCGTGAACGATCACATAATCGATGCAGTAGGTAGGGTGTTTAACAAGATCGGGGTTTAATAAGACTTTGCCAGAGGCGGTATAACTGCCCCAGCGCTTGTCCATCTTATAAAGCTGTAGCTCTGGGGTTGGAATGTCATATTTTTGCAGGTTTTGAAGGCACAGATCGAAGCGTTCGTTAAATTTTTTGGTAGCATGGTCCCGGTACCACCGGTCCAGGAGCTCTTTTGTATGAAGGTTGTCCTCCTTGCTGCGGGTCCTGATGCGGAGAAATTGCCCTTTTAGTTTAACAGTTTCCTTCTCACCATTCTCAATTTGTATAACTTTAAGGCGATACTGGCGCCCTAAATACCGGTGTGTTTCCCCACTAATGTATTCAAATTCATCCTTGGTCTGTTCAAACCTTCCAAAATATCTTTTCTGTTTAACGATCCATCGGGCTCGCTTTCGGACCTTTTCTTCAATATCGTTTAACGATGCATCATCAGGAGCCGTAACCCATACTGCTTGATCAGGATATACGGCAATCTCTAACGTTTCGCGATCAGAGTAGGTAAGATTAAAGGCAATCTCGCTGGTGCCATACGAAATCGTATGACGATTAGTTTGAACTACGGGATTGCTTCTGTTTGATAAGGGTTTCTGCAATGCGTTCGATGACATCAAAGTCACGGTTTAGGTCAAGTTCGCGGAAAAATTCAATCATATAGTCCTCAATGGCGATAAACATCTCATCCTTGATATCTGGATTGGTTGTCCAGTCAACGATAGCCAATTCGTCTAACTTTTCATCCAGATCAAGCCCCGCCTCAATATACATTTGTTTGAGTTTCCGGGGTTGTATGTTTCCATTACTATTTTTCAGTTTGGCATTTGTTATATAGCTGTCAAACTCATCCTTCACTGTGTTATAAAAAGAACGCGCCTGTGGTTTATCTCTGAGTTTTGAAGGGGTATTACCCATGGTTCCTTCCTGGACACCCTTTTTAATCTCCTTCATCTTTTCCAGGTACTCTTTCTCCGAAATGCGCTCATCCAGGAACTTCTGAATCGTCTCATGTATCATATCTGAGAATTTACGATACAGGGCCGGATCTTCATCCATTTTCTCCGTAATCACCTTCTTGGTGTTGCTGGCAATCCGGTCAGCTTTGGAAGCGTCTGTTTTCTGTTCTTTATCCAGCTGTTCATCAGAAAAGTCTTTGCTGAAAATATTAACCGGCTCAATGATCTGCTCGATGCCTTCGGTCCCCACGTAAGAGTCTAACAATTTCTGGACGCGGTCTTCATACTCACGGTGATCGATAGATTCGGAATAACGAAGACGCACAGACCGCCGTAAATCCTCGAAAAACTTTAGATCTTGTTTGTACTTATTTATAGTCTCCTCGTCGATATGATCAAATAATCGATTGGCAGAAAAGGCCGCCTGCAGGGTTCGCGCAAAGTTAGATAACTTCTCATAAAAGGTATCTCGTCGATCTTGGGGGCGTAAAAATTGTTCTAAGGCCTCTTTGTCATCTGTGTTTTCACACTCTTTAAACACACCCCACAGTTCGCTATACAATTGGGGCAATTTATCAATAATGTCTTGTATAGGGGTTACAGCTCCCTGCAAGTCTTCCTGCTCAAAGCTGTCTAACGCCTGATAAGTATTTAATGCATCATTTAAGGTGCCGAGTATTCCTCTGTAATCAAGGACATACCCAAAATCTTTACCCTCAAACAAACGATTAACCCGTGCAATGGCCTGCAATAGATTGTGCTCTTCGAGATACCGCGCCATGTATAATACCGTATTGCGTGGGGCATCAAAGCCGGTGAGCAGCTTATACACCACAATTAGCAGCTCAACCTCCTCACCATCCGATTTGAAGAGGTTAACAAGGCTTTTCTCATAGTCATC
The DNA here is from genome assembly GCF_043951865.1 of Halalkalibaculum sp. DA3122. Taxonomy (NCBI): domain Bacteria; kingdom Pseudomonadati; phylum Balneolota; class Balneolia; order Balneolales; family Balneolaceae; genus Halalkalibaculum; species Halalkalibaculum sp. DA3122. The sequence goes on along the minus strand of NZ_JBINJF010000020.1, from coordinate 62,334 downwards.
CTTATTTTGAAAACGATCCATCATATTTTGCCAGAAGACTTGCACCTCGTCATTCGGATCGTCATAAATATCATCATTGCCGACTCGGGTATCGGGTGGAGATATTACCAACTCGGCATTAATTTGCCCACGCTCTTTAAAGTATCGATAGTATTTAACAGCGGTCCTTCGATCAGGTACCGCCAGTTGTGCTTTATATTTTGTACCCTGATATAGTTTTTGATAATGCTGGGTAATGTCATTGGCTATTTCTTCAATAACATGCTGGGCGGTTAGCAGTTTATTTAAGGTAGAAAAACGGTTTTTATACTCCACCTTTTGCTCGTTAGTCATGCCCTCCATATCCCTTTCAAAACCCCGGTCGAGTTTCTCTTTCCAGGTATCGAGGATAGCTGCCCTCCCTTCATAAATTATAGGTACCACAGCTCCATCTTCCACCGCCTGATCCATGGTGTAGGAATCAATGATGCCGCCAAACTTACGAGCAGTATTCTTCTCGTTTTTAGTCAGTGGCGTGCCGGTGAAGCCGATGTAGCAAGCATTGGGCAATACTTTTTTCATCTTGGCGTGCATCAGCCCGTATTGGGTACGGTGGGACTCATCGACCAAGACAAAGATATTCTTGGACTCGTTTTTGAACGTCCTCTGGTTTAATGCAGCATCAAACTTGTTGATGATCGTGGAGATATTCTGCTTGCCCCGATCCTCTACAAGTTTGCCCAGATGTTTGCCAGTTTTGGCCCGGGTAATCTCTTTCCCACAGCTTTTAAAGGTATTGGTAAGCTGTTCGTCCAGGTCCGTACGGTCGGTAACCAGGATAATGCGATGATTATCCAGGTCATCTGCCAGCGTCAGGTTCTTGGACATCATGATCATGGTGATGGACTTACCGCTGCCCTGGGTATGCCAGATAACCCCACCTTCACGCCGACCTTCGTCATCCTTTTGACGAATACGACTCATCATCCGCTTGACCCCAAAATACTGCTGATACCGGGCGACCTTCCGTACGTTATTGTCAAATACCGTAAACTTACGTGTGAGCTCTAATAGCCTTTCTGGGCGGCAAAGATTGTACAGGTTCTTGTCCTGTAGGGTGGGCTCACGGGGATCTTCGGTTTCTTTTGGATCTGTTTCGTAATGCTTTTGCAGCCTGTTTTTCCAATTCTCTTTATCATCTGGTTTGCTGGTCAGGCCCTTGACCTTTTCTACCTCCTCATCTTCTTCACGCCAGATGGACCAGAACGGTTTGGATGTCCCTGTGGCTGCATAGGAAAGCTCATTCACGCTGGTGGCCACAAGCAGCTGAGTATAATGGAAAAAGGCGGGCACTTCTTCCGGCTTTTGATTGCGTATATGCTGTGAAATAGCATCACTCACAGCATCTTTTTTATCTCTTCGCTTGCATTCAATAGCACAAAAGGGAATACCGTTAACAAACAATACAATGTCTATACGACGAGTTTTATGTTTGCCTTTGATTTCAAACTCATCAGTCACATGATAGACGTTATTCTCAGGATTTTCCCAGTCGACATATTTAAATGGGAAGCTCTTTTTGTCTCCCTGAATGATTTGTTCATAGCTCTTGCCCAGGGTCAGCAGATCGTAAATCGCTTCATTGGTATTGACCAGTCCCTCGTCCAAAACCTGCTGCAAGTCCCGGCTTGCTCTTTCAAAGGTGTTATCCGGGAAATCGTAGGTTTCCCCCTTGTATTCAATCTCATTCAGTTCTCTCAACTGGTCAACCAAGACCTCTTCCAACACAAACTTCGAAAGTAGTCCATCACGCAGTTCTAAGGCTTGCTCCGGTGACAGATAGTTGTATCCCATGGCCTGCAACATACGCAGCGCCGGTATCTGGGAATCAGCATCTTCTAAATATGAGGGAGAATGTGCCATAACATGGTTTCAAATTGGATCCGAATCTTAACTACAATTTTTCTTAGTTAAATATCACGGCTAAAATTTTATTATAAATTTTCTTAGTTAAATATTTTGCAAAAATCTTAACTATAAATATCTATAGTTAAATTATTCGCGGAATATGTTATAGTATCGATCAAAAAAGAAGATGCGGTTGCGTTCATACCCCGTTGTTTCTTTCAGAAGTCCCAACTCCTCAAAATCATTGATCAGCCTATTGGCCGTTGGGGTTGACACGTCAAGGTATTCACTGACTTCATTAACATTTACAAAAGGCTGCTGAAATAGATAGTTAATCAACTTGTTGCCATTTTCAGCTCTTTGGCCAAGGCTGAGCAGCTTGCCGTTAATATCGTTTCGCAACTCCAGGATTTGATTAAAGGTCTGCTTCCCTTTCTCGGCAGTTTCAATGACGGCATTTAAGAAAAACTTTACCCAGTGCAGCATATTGTTGTTGGTCCGTACGTACATGAGCGCATCGTAGTAAGCTGCTTTGTTACGCTCAAAGAAATCCGACAGGTACAGGGTAGGCTTATTAAGCAAGCCGGTACTTACGAAATACAGTGTGATCATCAGGCGGCCTATTCGCCCATTGCCATCCAGAAAAGGGTGAATGGTTTCGAACTGGTAATGGGCAATGGCAATGCGAATCAGATGTGGTACGGAATCGTTGTATAAAATTTTTTCGAGGTCGCTCATCAGGTCCGGCACTTCGTTTTGATGAGGCGGAATATAGATAGCATCGTTTAGGCTGCTGCCCCCGATCCAGTTTTGGCTGTCCCTGAACTGGCCGGGTAGTTTGTGTTCTCCGCGAACCCCTTGCATCAAAGTTGCATGTGTATTGCGAAGCAGACGGGTAGATAGTGGCAGCTCCTCCAATTCTTCGATGGCGGTGTTCATGGCCTCTACGTAGTTTTGGACCTCCTGCCAATCGTCACGTTTTTGCGGGGCCACATCTTCTTCTTTGAGCAGGGCCTCATCCATATTGGTTTGCGTGCCCTCAATACGGCTGGAGGTGTTGGCCTCTTTTACCACGTGCATGCGGATGAACGTATCCACATCCGGTACAATCAATGAGAAGGCATTCAGTTCTCCGAGCTTTCGGGTCGCCGTCTCCAGCATGGTATTGACCTTTGCATCATCCCAGGTCCAGGTGTGATTAATCGGATTGGGAGAAAAGCTTTCGTACTCGTATTGCTCTTTGAAGGTGCCAGAGTCAAAACTTTCGAGTTTTGTGGGATCGGTGGCCATGAATAAAGATTATTAATTACTATTGAACAAATATTGGAAAAGACAATGTCTTAGTAGGGGAATGGGGGCCAGCGGATAATTTACATTTAGCTTGATGATGTCCAAGATATTTTGCTGATGTTTTGCAAAACAATTTGTTATCAAAATTCCCACCAAAATCATGTTCTAATTGTTCTGCGTCCTCAGCCTCGGTTCCTGTGTTATGGGCCTCCCACTTTATACTTTTGAATTCTTGTTTCCTAAGAGATCTATCATATTTTTCTGCATAAATTGTGTATTTAATATTAGTCTCTTTCGGAAGAGAGTATAAATTTTGATAATAGTTTTCCTGATAACTTTCATCTTTAGATATAGAACATTTCAAACGATAGTCAGGCTTATCAAAGATGATTTTCCCTTCTGCATAATCTTTCTCTAAGAAATCAAAAGTCTGTAGGTATTTTTGCCAATCAAACTCATACTGATTATAGTTAATATCCCCACCTCGAAATACATAGTAGTCAATATCATCACTACCAGACTTAGTAATATAATCCCAAAAATTATCTGCCAGGTCTAGCTTCGAAACTATATTATCACCTAACATGATGCTATTTGGTGCAGCATTCGCTTGAAGCTTAGCCGCCAAATCCGTGTGAAGACTGGTAGTAGTTAATTCGCTACATCCTGGAATGCCATAATGGGACCAGAGAACATCTTCAGCAGGTCCATAATCCACACCAGTACGCACTTTAAGAGGATCGATACCTTGGTCTTCAAATATTTCAGCTAGCAAGCTTTGAATAAAAAAAGTGATTAATGAACTTGCATTAAGAGCATTTATGATATCGTTGTTGGGATGTCCTTCCCTTCTCACAAACTGCAAAAAGATACCATCACCTTGTAAACGGTGTACATGGCCGCCAAAAAAATGTGCGAGATATATACATAACGTAAGAACATTATCTTTTATAAATCTTATTTCTTCAAGATTATACTTCTTTATAAGGTTAGTTGAGCCTTTGATATCGATGAAAACTGAAACACAATGATGATGTATCTGCTCACTGTGATCTATATTTTCGAAATCGGGGTGGGGGCCAATTGTTATAGTTGGAAGTGAATTTGGATTATGACCAAACAGTTCTTCCAGTCTTTTAAAATCTAGGGTTGCTACCTGTTTCGGCCCATCAATCTCTTTAGGGATATTTTGTGCCTCTTTTAATGTTGTAAAAGTGCCGGACTCAAAAAGAGAGTTGTAATTACGGTATTCATTTAACTCATCTTTGTACCCCTCTTGCTTATTAATAACTCTTGATAATGGATCGGTATAATCCTGGAAAATATTCTCACTCATGACAAGCTGATTAGTTTAATGATTAATACTAATATGACAGTAACCCCTGTGGCATATAAAGCATGTGTTGCGTGTTTTAGTTTTTTAAATTTTTTGCTCAACCCTTGTGCTAACAAATATGCCTGATTCGCTAAGTCTGTGTTTATATCGTATTCATCTTTTGAAAGAGCCTCCTTGTATTGTTTTGCACTTTGATAGTCTGCAACTTCTTCAAAGAAGATTAAGGAGTGATCTTTTATACCATTTTCTTTTCCTATCTCTAGATAGGGCATAACAGAAGAAGTAAGTTTAAAGAGTATAAAAAAACACAGTGCTAAAGTTACCGAAATAAGCCCGTACTGTATATAAAGCCAACACTTAATACTTATACTGTTTGTCAAATACTCTACCTTATAAATGAATGCCGTTATGATAAATGTAGCTAGTCCGGTGTAAAATCGTGCCTTGAAGTTTATACCACTGTAATAAGAATCATATCTGTTAATAATGAATTTCAATGAGTCTGAATGTGATTTAAGGTCTTGTGCCATTTGTAACCCTAGTTTTGCCAGTTAATAATTGTTGCATAAGCCCTTTTTTCTGTTTTTTTACTGCGTCCAGTTCTTCCTCAAGTAACTCAATCTCTTTTTTAGCTTTATTCAGAACTTTTGCAATCTTTTTTTGCTCTTCGATTTGAGGAACTTTAAACCTGATTTTAAAGAAGTCTTTAATACTTACATTTAAAAGACCATGGTTTCTGGCTCCTTCACGAGCAATTTTATATATATCATGATCTAATCCACCATTTTCAAAAAAGTGGGTCATAAAGTCGCTATCCAGTTTAGGAGAATCAATTCTAAAGCAGATATATAGAGGGGATAATACTCCTTTCTCATACTCCTCGAGGCGCTTTATTGCACCGAGAGGATAGCCGTCTGAATAGCTCTTATTGTAAGCGAGGTCCCCTTCTTGAAGTACTATGTACCTTGACAGATCTTTACTTGCTACCGATTTGTCATAGTAATCGGTCTGACTTACTAGCCCATCTTGCGCTGAAATCGTCAGGACATTTGTAACCTCTTCATCTTCATTCTTCTGGGTTACTCTTTGAAATACTTTGCCAAGTTCTACTTCTTGCCACGATTCGTCCTCAAACTCTGGGAAACGCTTCTTCCCAGACAACAACTGCTGCATCAGGCCTTTTTTGTAGCGCTTTTTGGTTTTGATGAGCTTTTTGAGTTTTTGAATACCTCTTTGCCATTCATTTATTATTTCAACTATTTGTTTTCTTTCTTCCTTAGGCGGAATCTTGATTACAAAGTTTGTTACTTCATCTCTTGAAATGCCTGGTATAAGACCTCGTGCATACCTTTCAAAATATTCTCTATTGTTTTGTAAATAGTAGAATAGAAATTCTGTTTCAATTTTTTTTGGTCTTAATGCCATTAATTGGCGGCTTATACAATATCTATCGTCAGAAAAGGCAAGTTTGCCAACACCAGATCCCTTTACCGTTAATAATATATCTCCCGGTTCTGCTACTGATTTTGGCTCTTCTGTAAATTTTGTCGCTTGGATCTGATTTCCAACAAAATCTGTAGGGCCTGTCAAATATTTTAAACCATTGCCAGCCTTGTTACACTTTGCACTTTTGATGTGTCTTCCTGATACCAGTTTGATGACAGATCCTAAATCGGTTTTTCCCCAGTTATCCATAACTATAGGTCTAGCTCTTTAAGGTAAACATTCATTTTTTGCTGTACTTTCTGAAGTTCTTGCTCTAATACTTCAATTTCTCGCTGAACCTCAGTTACATCTACTTCCGACTCAGGTTCATAAGTATCAACATAACGAGGGATATTAAGATTGTAATCATTCTCTTTGATCTCATGAGGCTCCGCTACATATGAGAATTTTTCTTTCTCTTCAAAATCCTGAAAAGTCTTGACAATCTTTCCAATATCCTGTTCACGGAGCTTATTCTGTTTCGTGCCTTTCTCGAACTCCTCACTGGCATCAATGAAAAGTACATTCTCATGCTCTTTGCCTTTGTTAAAGATCATTATTGCTGCAGGAATGCCTGTTCCAAAGAAGAGATTCTCAGGTAGGCCAACGACCGCTTCCAGTAGGTTTTCCTGTATAAGTTGCTTGCGAATTTTTCCTTCTGAGCCACTGCGAAACAGCACGCCATGAGGTACGATAACGCCCACCTTACCAGTATCCTCATAGGCCACTTCAATCATGTGTTGGATAAAGGCATAGTCACCGCGACTCTTGGGCGGTACTCCACGATGGAATCGCTTGTACTGATCATCCTTGGCATCTTCCTTTCCCCACTTCTTCAAGCTAAAAGGTGGATTGGCGGTTACGATATCGAACTTCATCAGCTCGTCGCCTTCCGTAAGTTCCGGCCGTTGAATGGTATCGCACCACCGAATGTCAGCCGCATCCATGCCGTGCAGGAACATGTTCATCTTGCACAGTGCCCACGTGCTACCGTTACTTTCCTGTCCATAAATACGGAAGTCTCGATCTCCGACCTCTTCAGCAACTGTTATTGCCAACGAACCCGACCCAATCGCCGGATCACAGATGCGATCACCGGGCTGAGGATTCAGTAGCTTAGCCAACAGCTTGGAGACCTGGTTGGGCGTATAAAACTCCCCGCCTTTCTTTCCGGCATCAGAGGCAAAGCGTTCGATTAAGAACATATAGGCATTGCCAATAATATCTTCGGTACCAATAACTGAAGGCCGAAAGTTTAATTCCGGTTTATCAAAATCATTGATCAGGTTCTTCAGGCGACGATTGCGATCTTTGGTCTTGCCGAGGTTGGCTTCCGAGTTAAAGTCAACATTACGGAATACCCCTTCCAGCTTTTCGTAGTTGGCTTCCTCAATCTTCTGCAGGATCTTGTTTATTTGATCACCGATATCTTCATCGTTTTGGTGTCTGACCAGGTAGTCGAACGTACAGTCTTCCGGCAATTTAAAGCGCTCACGCTCCATGCGACGCTTAATGCGTTCTTCGTCATCCCCGTACTCCTCTTTATACTTCTCATAGTGATCTTTCCAGATGTCACTCAAGTATTTCAGAAATAGAAATACAAGGATGTAGTTTTTGTACTCCGCGGGATCGACCACACCGCGAAAGGTATCGCATGCCGACCAGAGCGCTTGGTTAATTTCCTGTTGCGTAGGTTTACTGTTGCTCATGTAATAGCTAGTCTTAGTTAATTATTGGATTTCCATTTGTCGGCTTGTTGCTGAAGCATGGTGTCAACAAGCTGTTCCTTTTTAGATGCAATTTGTTGGTGTAAGTAGATTTCTCTTCGCTTTAAACGATCGAGTTCAATTAATTTCACTTGTCGTTCAATGGGTGGAGGATCGATGTCTAGTCCCTCCAGTGCCCTTATGGAAAGGTTAGGAATATTGGTCCCCGCAGCCACGGCTTGAAAAAAATGTTGCGTTCGGTTCGAATTTAGAAACCAGGCCAAGTATTCCGGAAGGATTTTAGAAGTTTTCACCTTCATTACCAAGAAGCTATTAACAGCAACAACCTTTCCCAATCCAGGTGGTACAATAAACGCATTGATGTTATAGCCCTTGCTGATCATGATCACATCACCTGGTTCCAGAAAATAACGATCCTTTCGCGGCTCAAAACCACTGATCGATTGTAACCCCTCCGGAATGATGCCGCGATATTTGTCAACATCGCTCATCTGGATTACCTTGGTTTCTCCCTCGGGGTCATGGTTAATCTTTGACCGAAAGGAGTATCCCGTTGATATGTTGACTATTTCTGTTAACTTCATTTTAAAATAATTAATACTCGAAAGCTTTTCTGTAATAAAATTAATAAGAATGAAAGTTTAATCAAATTATTAACACAATAAGCTTTTACTGTAGAATGAGAATATTCATTGATGCTAATATCATACTTATAGGTGCCTTAGCTCCCAATAGTGCCGCACGAAGTTTAATTTGGTTATCTTTTTATCACCAATTTGTATTTACTGAGCAAATAGAGAGAGAAGTACATAATAAAATTGATGAATATACTATTCCTGGCAAAATAAGGACCAAAGCAAAACAAGAAATTCAAAATTTCTTGAAGGGTCTTGAAGCGCTTTCTATTCCTCCCGGTGATCCAAGAAATGCGGATTCAGTTTCTAATCCTTACGATAAAGCCCATTACTCAGCTGCTAAAGAAAGTGGTTGTGATTGTATTTGTACATACGACTTCACTGACTTCTCTGAACTAGACCTCCCTATAACTACGCCTGCAAACTTGATACAAGAATATGCCGTTGAAACTAAAAGTTCAGACTTAAGTTTATTTTTTGACTATATAGGTTTAGAGGAAGAAGGTACAGTCCTTTTTATTGGACAAATAATCCATCCTACAGGGATTGGCAAAATACTTACCGCAAGAGGCTTTAGAATTGAACCTGACGAGAATGGCTATATCGTGATAAAAGGTACTGATGCCATCAAATCAAATCCAAAAGCTAAACCTGAAGCAAATATCCAGATTGGTTTATCAATACGGTATAAAAATAATTTTATAGAAATTGAAGAATGGCGATCTAAGACTGAAGAATGGGATAATCCCACCGACTTTTCTAAAAGATATCTAACTACAGGTAAAGCTAAATTTCACAACCCGATCAGATCACTAATAAGTGGAGACAAAGGTTTTAATGGCTTTGTAAAACATTTTGGAGTACACCCTTGGTACCACAAAGACAAGTCCATTAGAAACTCACTTACTCAATTATCTTTGAGGCCTCATCGAGAAATCTGGTCAGTAAAACAACTTATTCAACTATTTAAAAGTAGTTTTAATGGAAAAAGATAAAACTACAATTGTTGGCCATATGTTGGACAAGCTATTTTAACGAAATAGCTAAATGGTTGATATACAATACTTTAGGTGATTATTGTAGTACCCCCACCAGGACTCGAACCTGGATTTAGGGCTTAGGAGGCCCTCGTTCTTTCCAGTTGAACTATGGGGATAAAACTCACACCGGAATTTATCAGCCTCAAACGATAAGCATCCCTGCCCCTTAAATTCAAGTCTAATTTTAAGCACTATCAATATTCTGTGAATTTTCTATATTTCCGTATGCCTCTTACCCTATAATTAACAACGTTTTAATGTCTTGATCATGTCTTTTTTAAACAGTCAATATATGTCACATACTGCTGTCTTGTTGACCTTTCTTGCTGTGTTGAGCTTTATATTTGCGGCATGTGGAAGCCGGGAAACAACTACCAGGGATGCAACCCAGAAAACTCCAGGTGACGTAGAGGTGGTGGACTCAACTGTCACCGATCTAATCGATCCGCAAGCCACGCTGCAGGAGCTGGGCAGCGGGTACGAATGGTCCGAAGGACCCGTGTGGGTGGAAGAGCATGGGTTCCTTCTTTTTTCCGACATCCCCAACAACGTCATCCACAAGTGGACGCCCGGCCAGGGTGTCACGGAGTACCTGAAGCCGGCCGGCTATACTGGTGAAACGGAACGCGGCGGCGAGCTTGGATCCAATGGACTTTATATCAGCAACGACGAGCACCTGCTGCTGGCACAGCACGGCGACCGCCGCATCGCCCGTATGGATGCTCCGCTGCAGGACCCCGCACCGATATTTACCACGCTGGCCGACAGCTACAACGGAAAAAGGCTAAATAGCCCCAACGACCTGGTGCAGCACAGCAACGGCGACATCTACTTTACCGATCCGCCATACGGGCTGGAGCAGCGGATGGAAGATCCCGCCAAAGAGCTTGATTTCCAGGGCGTATACCGGGTTACCCCTGAGGGAGACATCACCCTGCTGACCGATGAATTGAGTCGACCCAACGGCATTGAACTTTCTCCGGATGAAAAGACGCTGTATGTGGCTAACTCAAGCATGGAGAACCCCGTATGGATGGCCTTTGATGTAACGGACGAAGGCACTATCACCAACGGCCGCGTGTTCCATGATGCCAGTGCATTTGCCGGCAAGGAGCCGGGCAGCCAGGACGGCATGGATATCGATGAAGATGGGAACATCTACGCCACGGGCCCGGGCGGAGTATGGATTTTTGCCCCGGACGGGAGTCTGCTCGGCAAAATAAAGACCAACAAGCCCACCGCCAATTGCACCATCGGCGGACCTGATGGCAAGACACTCTTCATAACGGCGGATGACCAGCTGCTGAGCATCCCGCTTCGGTAGATTGGTTACTGGTGTCTTTGTTTCTCAGTTTGAAAGGTAAAATCCCAGAAAGCTGAGCAAGTCGCTGGAAATTCAATCTTCCGCAGGGTCTCGATTGAGGGTTAACTACAAAAAACTCATACGCCAATTGCCAAATCAAATACCTGCTGTTCATCCCGTACTGCTCGCGGCCAGAGATCATGCCTGTTTTCCCCGGCATAAAAAAACCGGGGCAAATGGTTCTGTGCCGGCTAATACCCTTTTTAAGAGGACTTTGAAAAACCAGGAGTTTTGTTCAAAATCAACCCCTGAGCGAATTCGAAATCCAATTCCTGTTCTATAAATGAGGATTTCGAATCACGAAGATGCAGAAATTGGGCAAAACAGCGGTTTTGCAAATGCCTCTGGTATATACCCGCGCTATGAAGGTGGGTGCAGTCTTGACCCTAATGCAGTAGCAGCAGCTGTAAATGCAGATTTTTTGGATATGCAGAGCACCTGGACATAAAGCCCGCCGGTACACTCCGACAGGCTTTATTACTTATTTCCGTTTTGTTGGAAGGTGGTTGTATCACCGACCGTATTGCCCTTTAAAAGGGAGTGCAATTTCCTCAGAACGAAGAAATGATAGTTTTACAAGCCCCCATATAGTGAGAAAGCTAAATCTCCCGCTACTGAATAATGGTTATTCATTCTCGAGAATAATCTTTAGAGCTTTTTCTTCGGCCGCGTTGCCGAAGGTGTCATATGCCTCCATGATATCGTCGAGTTTAAAGTGGTGGGTGATAAGTTGTTCAGGTTCGAGCTTCCCAGAATCAAGAGTTTTCATCAACATCGGGATGGTGTAGGTATCAACCAGTCCGGTAGTCATGGTGATGTTATGAACCCACAGCTTTTCCAGTTTCAGATCTACACTTTGGCCGTGAACACCTACGTTGGCAATATGACCGCCTGCTTTTACGATTTCCTGACAGATGTCAAAAGTTGCCGGAATACCCACTGCTTCAATCGAAACGTCAACGCCTTTGCCATCGGTTAACTCCATGATCTTGTCAATGGCGGTGCCATCGCTGCTGTTAACTGTTTTCGTGGCCCCAAATTCTTTGGAAGCCTCCAGTCGGTTATCATCCAGATCTACCATAATAATTTCCGCCGGGGAATAGAATTGAGCCGTCAGCAGGGCGGCCAGTCCAATGGGACCTGCTCCCACAATGGCAACCACATCGCCAGGTTTGACCTTGCCGTTGAGTACACCAACCTCAAAACCGGTCGGTAAAATATCACTTAACATCACCAGTGCTTCCTCGTCAGCTCCTTCCGGGATATGGTACAGGCTGGTATCAGCATAGGGGATACGTACGTATTCGGCCTGCGTACCGTCGATAGTATTACCGAGAATCCATCCCCCATTTTCGCAGTGTGAATACATCTGCTTTTTACAATTATCGCACTTGCCGCAGGCAGTTATACAGCTTATCAGAACGGGATCTCCTTTTTCAAAGTTGGAGACGCCTTTGCCAACCTCTTCAATGATGCCTACACCCTCATGACCAAGTGTACGTCCGTCAGTGACGGTAGGCACGTCTCCCTTCATAATGTGGAGATCGGTTCCGCAGATTGTTGTTTTTGTTATTTTGACGACCGCGTCAGTCGTATCTTGAATTTTTGGCTTTGGTTTTTCTTCGTATGCCCGATCGCCGGGACCGTGATAGACAAGTGCCTTCATAACAGACCTCTCATGTATTTTAGTTGGAACACATCTGCACAATGTATTTGCGGGATGTTGTTATTGCTTATACAGTGAGAAAGGATGCAATTTCTGTACCACAAATAGCCTCTTGAATTAACGCCGTTTGCAGCCGATAAACGATATATTTGGGAAAGAAATCCAGCTGTGTCGAATACCTGTTGCAACGGTGCAATAGCAGGGATGGATGAGATTCGCAGAAATGCAAAAGGATCTATAAGAGGGCTTTGCAAAACATTTGAATTCTCGTTCTGAGGGAGTTGTACTCCGTTTAAAAGGGCAATACGGTCGGTGGTACAACCACCTCCCAACAACATAGCAGGTTCTGCAAAGGGCCCTATGAATAAAAAAGGGTCCAGTTGACCGACCCCAGGCCGTGTGCGTGTACGTTGCACTTGTCCTGCCCGAAAAATGGAATTGCGGTAGTGCAGCTTCTACAGGGAGTAGCTTGTTACAAAACAGACATTTTCAGTTTTGCTTTGAATGGTAACTGGAGTATGTTTGATACTCCTTTTTACCTCAATTTTTTAAGCTATTTTCAGTCATCTGTACACTGGAAGTACCGGGTACTCATCCGGCGGGTGATGCGATGATGGTCGTCATTGTTAAAACACCACACAGCAACACTTATATTCAGTAAATCTTAGAATTACATGGTTTTAGCGGTAGAACTTCCCTTTTTGAATGAACTGGTGGCCCTGTTTTTGGTGAGTGTGGGTATTGCCTACCTGTGTTACCGGCTAAAGCTGGTTCCCATTGTGGGCTTCCTGATTGCCGGTGTCATCATTGGTCCCAACGCCCTGGCGCTGGTCCCCGACCAGGAACTTGTGGATATCCTGGCGGAAATCGGCGTCATCCTGTTGCTGTTTACGATCGGTATCGAATTTAGTCTGGAAAAGCTGAATCGAATCCGAAAAGCGATATTGGTGGGCGGCGGCTTCCAGGTAACGTTAACCACCCTGGCGGTGGTGGGACTGCTTTCCGCCTTTGGCGTTTCATTGAGCAGCAGTATCTATACGGGGTTTCTCGTGGCGCTCAGCAGTACCGCTATTGTGCTGGGCCTGTTCAGCCAGCGCAATGAAACGGATACACCCACCGGACAGTTGTCGCTGGCGGTGCTCATCTTCCAGGACTTGGCTATCATTGTCATGGTGCTGCTGATTCCCATCCTGGCGGGGCAATCCGAATCCACGCTCGATCTGCTGTTGATACTCGGCAAGGCGGTGCTGCTAATTGTTCTGGTTATCGTGCTGGCCCGCCGTATCGTCCCCTGGATCCTGGAAAAAGTGGCCAAGACAAGAAAAAGAGAGCTTTTTCTGCTGACAGTGGTAGCGATCTGTTTTGGTACCGTGGCACTGAGCAGTATGGCGAATGTCAGTCTGGCGCTTGGAGCTTTTATGGCGGGGTTGGTCGTGAGTGAAAGCGAGTTCAGCGAGCAGGCATTAAGCGAAATTTTGCCACTGCGCACAATATTTAACGCCGTATTTTTTGTCTCTGTAGGCATGCTGCTGGATTTCAGCTACGTGCTGGAATATCCGTTGATATTGCTGGGAGTCGCCCTGTTTGTCATTTTGCTTAAGCTGGTAATCACTTCAGCCGGACTGCTTACCCTGGGCTATCCCATTCGCATTGCGGCGGCTTCGGGACTGGCTCTCGCACAAATCGGAGAGTTTTCGTTTGTACTGGAGCGAGCTGGGCGGCTGGCCGGTCTGACCCCCGCCGGGATGGGGGAGCCGGGGTCACAGATTTTTATCGCCGTTTCAGTTCTGCTGATGATCGTCACTCCTTTTCTGCTGAATGCGGGACCGGCACTGGGTACAACGCTTGCCCGCACCCCTCTGAAAAAGTTGAGCCAGGAATCGGACGGTTTGCAAGCGGATCAGAAAAAAGCACTGGAAGACCACGTGATTATCGTAGGATACGGTCCGGCCGGCCGCCACCTGGTACAGGTACTGCACAAAACGGGGATCCCCTATGTGGTTATTGAGATGAACCCGGAGTCGGTAAAGGAGATGAAGGCCAACAACATTCCCGCTATTTACGGGGATGCCGGTCGCGAGCATATTCTGGAACTGGCAGGTATCGCAACCGCCAAGCTGTGTGTTATTGCCACCAACGCCCCCTCTGCCAGTCCCCGCATCATAAGTTTGGCGCGGCACAACAATCCCACCCTGCAGATTATCGTTCGAACCCGGTACCTCAATGAGGTCGATCGGCTTGAAGAGCTGGGGGCCGACAATGTTATACCAGAGGAAATGGAAACCACCGTGCGGATATTTTCACACGTACTCGGCGCCTACATGATACCGCAGGACGAGATTGAAGAGCACATTCAGACGCTCAGAGCCCACGATTATGAAATTCTGAGGGGAAGTGTCCAGGAGGCACATCTGATGGTGTTGCAGGGCCTGGATGAAGAGGGTCTGCATACCCGTGCGGTGGTGGTTCGTGAGGGCGCGCCAGTGGCAGGGAAAACGCTGCAGGAATTACAGCTGCGCAACAGGTACAACCTGACCGTGCTGACGGTCCGCCGGAATGATAAAACATTTGGAAATCCCGCCGGCGACTTCCGGCTGGAACCGGGCGACCGCCTGATTATGGTGGGGCTGGCCAGCCGTTTTGCCGAATGCGCGGACCTGTTCCGCACACCGTTGGAATCCTGACTTTTTAACTTTTCGGGAAGCTTCTTTATAACATCGATATCAAAAACTGGAAATACCATGAATAGCAAAGAGCAGCAGGAGATGAAACAGGTTATCCTCGAAAAAATTGAGGAAACCGAAGAGGAAATAAAACAGCTGAAAGAGCTTACCAAGCCTGTCAAGCCGGATAACGCCTATGGCCGGCTTTCCCGGATGGATGCGATCAACAACAAGTCTATCAATGATGCGGCGTTAAGAGAGCAGAAAAGTAGGTTGCAAAAGCTTGAGCGGGCCCTCGATAAGCTGGAGGAAGGGAACTACGGGAACTGCGTAAAATGCGGGGACCCTATTCCCCTGGGGCGCCTCAAGTTTATGCCCTGGACTGCAAAATGTGTGAATTGCGCATAGCGTATGAACTGGCCCAATTATTGATGAAAATGGTATATAATCCGGGGAGTGCCCCTCTTTCAAAAAATGCTTTTGACCCGGTGCCGGAGAGTTTGCGTTTCTGGAGCGGATCTATCCTACATGTTCATCAGTAAATGTACTACATCGCCCCACGATGTAATAGAATATACTGTATATACGCGGATTACCGTTATTGAAGGTAGACAGAAAGGCGTTGCAAAACCATCCATGCCACTCCCTGCTATCAGGTGGCGGGAACTGTTTTCCCATCAGCAGTGGAAAGATGGTTTGGCAAAGGCTTTAAATAAACCATTAACTCAAGCGAAAAGGTGACTGTTATGGGTCTTACATGGAAAAAGCCGGAAGCTGAGTTGCGAAACTACTATATACTGTTTATTGAGATCGGTATAGTGGTGGTCCTGATTATCTTTTTGACCGCGACAAAACTACACATCCGACCCCAGGCTAAAGAACTTGATTTGACAATGGAGCAGGAGGTAATACAGATGGAGGAAGTCATTCAGACCAAGCAGGAGCAGCGGCCTCCCCCTCCACCACGCCCTCCGGTACCGGTGACGGTTCCCAATGATGCCGTTATCGAGGATCAGATAATCGATATTGACGCCGAGCTTACATTCGAGGAAGAGCTGGAACTGCCGCCGCCTCCAAAAGAGGAGAGCAGGGAAGAGGAGGAAGAGGATTTTTTTGTGGTAGTCGAACAGATGCCACAGCTCAAAGGGGGATTGGCCAAACTGCAGCAGTGTGTTAAATATCCCGAATTGGCCCGCAGGGCCGGCATTGAAGGCCGGGTTATTGTGCAGTTTGTGGTCAATGAGCAGGGAAAAGTTGAAAATCCCCAGGTTGTTCGGGGCATCGGCGGTGGTGCTGATGAAGAGGCCCTGCGTTGCGTACGACTGGCCGAATTTGAACCCGGGCGCCAACGCGGTATTCCGGTGCGCGTACAATACAGCCTGCCGGTCGTTTTCAGGCTCCAAAACTGAGGGAACGACCGCCTCTATTATTATCATTTGTCATCAGCAGGGTGATGAAGGTGGAACATAGCTGCAGCCTCGCAAAGATCTTTGGCATAATCATAATAATACCGCCGTGCGGGAAGGCGGCCCCGGAATCCCGGACTCATCAGCCGGCCTATCTGCGCGCGTTGAAAATGCCTGTTAAATCTATTATTTAAACAACAGGAGAATTTTTCAGGCTTATTTTCCGTTAAATATTTGAATATGAACTTAAGAATATCTGGTTATGGCTGAGAAAAAAGAAAAATTTGAGAAAATGATTGAGAACCCGACCTCATACCAGTTAAAAGCATATTATGATGCAAAAGAGAAGGCGTGTCTGGATGCCATGAAATCGTCTAAATCAAAAAATCCACATAACAAAGGATCTCAACTGGCTGATTTTTGGGATTATGTTTATGAGCAGTTTTATGAGATACAGTAATAAAAATTGGTTTATGCAATTAAATTTAACGTAGTGCCATAGGTAGCAATTGCCCTGGAGCACAACATACGTTATTACCATTGGTTGCAGGATGTACACATCCTGCAATTTTTTTATGTAATTTTTTTAAAAGATTAATTTTCTTTGAAAGAATGCATTGTTCAGTTTTATAACAGTATATTTTATATACAGAAACTTATATTACTTTTTATAAGTTGTATTGACGACTACAGAAGCTACCATTTGTAAAAGGGAATAATATATATACTTGACATGGATATTAAATTTGTAGAAAGAGAAAAGATTAAAACATCTAAAAAAAGATCCTCTAAATTTAAGCCCCTGTTGGAAGCACTTGACCAGCTGGAGGTGGGGGGAGATGCCATCGAAGTGGATTATGAGGATGACAAGAATGTCAACTCTATGCGTACGGCGGTATACCAGTACAACCAGGAGAAAGGTGTTAAAATCAAAAGTGGCAAAGATTCGAAAAACAAAAAGATCTATTTTTACCGTGAAAAATGATTTTTGCCGTCTTTAGTAGATCTTAACAACCCATCTGCTTACGAATCGCGAGGGGGAATTAGGGATTAAGGATTAGGAATTTCGAAAGGGATGCCGGGATGGAGAGCGCCGGGCTTCGATCTTCCTGAATTCCTCTTCTCCAACCGGAACTTTATGGATGCTCATCCCATCCATTAGGAGCTGATTCTTACCTCATCGAGATTCTCCCTGTAGAAGGAGGACAGGAAGATTGACCTTCTGTTTCTTCTAACGCTTACATTATTCACGTATGCAGCTTCTTGTTGAGACTTTTTAGTCAGTCTCACGGAATAGCCCGTTCGTATGTAAAACTAAGGTTATCAGCCTTCCCGGCCTTGAACGGGGCGGGTGTCCATTCCCGCCTAGATCTTTTATGTTTCTTTTGGATCAAGCCAAAATAGGCTACTTTTCCGTTGAGACTTCCTAAGCACCGTTCGCTGTTCTTCTTTTGACCATTTCAAAAAATGGACACCCGGTTATGTTTTGGTAAAGCCTTCCTGCTGTATAATGTTGAAATAGAGTGTAGTATATACAAAAAAGGCGCGTGAAATTAGCAGCCTGACAAAGAAATGGGCGACTACGTTATTACGTTATAATATTGTACTTTAGTTTAGGTCATATCCCTCAATCTAATTATATATCGGCATTAACATTGGAATATTCGATACAGTCTGAGTTGAATCAGTTACAATGCAGAGACAGAAAGCTGGATCTTACCTCACCCGCAGTTATGGGCATATTGAATATTACGCCCGATTCTTTTTCCGACGGGGGAGAATACAATGAACTGGACAGCGCCATGGGCCATGTCGGGTTGATGGTGGGCCAGGGAGCCGACATTATTGATGTCGGGGGAGAGTCGACCCGCCCCGGCTCTGATCCGGTAACCGAAGACGAGGAGCTGCGCCGGGTAATTCCCGTGCTGGAACGAGCAATTCCCGAATTCCCGGAAACTATTTTTTCCATTGACACTACAAAGTACAGGGTGGCTCAGAAGGCGCTTGACTGTGGAGTCCATATCGTAAATGATATCAGTGGCCTGCAACGGGAGCCCCGGCTGGCCGACCTTTGCGCTGAACGGGGCGCTGGATACATCCTGATGCACTCGAAAGGAAACCCGAAAACGATGCAGGACAATCCCCGGTACAATGATGTCGTTGACGAGGTGCATACCTTTTTTGAACGGCAGGCGGCCCTGGCAAAAGGAAAGGGAGTTCAGAATATAATACTGGATCCGGGCATAGGATTTGGCAAGTCCCTGGAACACAATTTGACCCTCCTGTCAAATCTGGATGCATTCGGCGATCTGGGCTACCCCCTGCTGGTGGGAGCCTCCCGAAAGTCGATGCTGGGAGAAATACTCGACGGGCGCGAGGTCGACGGGCGGCTGGCCGGCACCGTGGCGGTGCATTACCACGCCATGATGAAGGGCGCCAAAATCATACGCGTGCATGACGTCCGACAAGCAACAGATTCCGTAATGGTGTATAATGCACTGGCGAAGACGTAGTCTATGCTGAGCTGTTTCCTGCTTAACCGGTCGCGGCCGTACTTCTTACATAATGGAATTATCTGATAACCTTTAACCGATTACAACGTGATTCCCGTAGGATTTCTCGAATTTGGCTTTAAAGACCTGTTCGAGGTACTCATTATCGCTTTTATCCTGTTCTACCTCTACCGGTGGATACGGGGATCGTTTGCAATCCAGGCGGCGGTGGGACTCGTCTTTATTATCCTGATTAATGCGCTTGTCAGTGCCCTCGGCCTGACCACGATCAACTTTATCCTTCGCAGTATACTGGATGTGGGGGTCCTGGCGGTGTTTATCATCTTCCAGCCGGAGATCCGCAAGCTGCTCTACAGCCTGGGGCAGAATACCAACCTCGATCGTTTCTTTATCCGCTCCAACTCAGATACCGTGATTGACGAGGTGATTGAAGCGGTGCGAAATATGTCGCATACCAAAACGGGAGCGCTCATTGTTTTTGCCCGTACCTCCACCCTGCAAGACCTGGTCGACGTGGGAGTAAAGCTGGATGCCCGCGTAAACAGCGAGTTGCTGGAGTCGATCTTTAACAAAACCAGTCCCCTGCACGACGGCGCCATCGTTATCCGCAACAACCGGATCGTCGCCGCCAGCTGTTACCTGCCGATCTCCCAAAATCCCAACTTATCCTCGGTCTTTGGCACCCGTCACCGGGCCGCTGTGGGGATCACCGAAACAAACAACGTGTTTGTGGTGGTGGTATCGGAAGAAACCGGAAGAATATCCGTGGCCCGAAACGGATCGCTGACCAGTGGACTCACGATACAGAAGCTCCGGGCGGAAATGCAGCAGACGCTCGGGGAGCAAAAGATGGATGAAAGCGAAATGAGTTTCTCTTCCACAAAGTCTGAGCTCAACCTGAATTAATCCACGTTCTTTCGCAAGAGAACCTTGAAATCGGGGATTCCATTTTTCTTTTCATAAAAATCCGGTTTGGAAAAGAACAGGATAAACATTTGCTGCCTGCTGTCGCATAAATGTTGTTTAAGAATCAGAATGCAAATCAAATAGTGCTACATATGAAAATGCTCAGGAACTACAGTTCAATACTACTTGGGATTCTGTTTTTCAGTTTGGCAGGTACGACGGCGGCTCAAAAGACCGACACGTATAACCTGGACGAAACGTATGAGATATCGGAGAACGGGACGATTGAATTGCACAGTAACGATGCGGGGCTCGTTGACATTCGCGGTTCCGACCGCAACCAGGTGCGCTTGATCGTCACCTATCGCCTGGAAGTGGATGGACTCAGCATCGGTAAGCAGGATAAATTTGACATGGAGGTTGCAGAGCGAAATGGGGATCTTATCATTAGAGAAACAGCGGATGAGCAGGGATTGAACCTGAACCTGGGCTCTGTCACTAAAAAATACACGATAACAATACTTGCGCCCCGGGATGCAAACCTGGATCTCTATGGGGATGACGATACCTACGAAATTACTGATATGGATGGAAGTATTCGTATCGATTCAGATGACGGCGAAATGTACTTGCGCAACTGCCGGGGTGGTGAGTTTCACTTTGATTATGACGATGGAGAACTCGTGATGGACAGCGGTTCCGGGCGACTGGTGCTGAATGTTGATGATGGGGAGGCGGATGTTCGCAACGGCCGGTTCGATGAAGTTGACATAACGAGTGCCGACGGAGATATCAATTTATCAACTTCGCTGGCCGAGGGTGGAAATTATAATGTCGGTTCCGATGATGGCGATATCGACCTGACAATCCTGGATGGAGGCGGCGAATTTCGCGTGGAACACGATGATATCAGGATCTCGGCCGGTCCCGACTTTGAACAAGTTGAAAGGAATGAAAATTTTACACGTTATCGATTGCCTGGTGGCAGTGCCCGGGTCCGGATAGAAACCGATAACGGTGGTGTGCGTTTTTTCACCCGGTAGCATGATATTCAAGTCTAAAAAACGGTCTGTCCAATTTTTTTGAACAATTTGCGTATGTTCAGACTTGCCGGAATTGATCCAGGAGGATGTTCGCTGCTTTGAATGGGCTTATTTCTCCATTCAACACGTTCTGTTCAACCCGTTCGAGCATTTGTTTTACCCTGGAATCACTATAAAATTCATCTGAGAGCCGGTTTTGGATCGTCTCGTACATCCAGTTGCGCGACTGCCGGTTCCGCTTGTCCCGGAAAAACCCGTTTTCTTTGGTTTGGGATATATACTCCTCAATCATTTCCCAAATTTCCTCAATCCCTTTGCCGGTGGTCGCAGAGCAGGTCGTGACCTGGGGCCCCCAGCCTGATTCCGGCTCGGGATACAGGTGCAGTGCATTCTTGTATTCGCGCACCGCCTGTTTTACCTGGATTGGATCACTGCTGTCAATCTTGTTAATGGCAATGGCATCAGCCATCTCCATGATGCCGCGCTTGATGCCCTGCAGTTCATCGCCGGCGCCGGCCAGCATCAGCAGCAGGAAAAAATCGACCATGGAATGCACGGCCGTTTCGGACTGTCCCACCCCTACTGTTTCGATAAAGATGGTATCGTAGCCGGCGGCCTCACAGAGGTAGATCGTTTCACGCGTTTTGCGCGCCACTCCGCCCAGCGATCCGGCGGTCGGGGATGGACGAATGTAAGCATGTTCATTATTGGCCAGCGTTTCCATCCTGGTTTTATCACCCAGGATGCTGCCCTTGGTCTTGGTGCTGCTGGGATCGATCGCCAGCACGGCCAGCTTTCGCTGCTTCTTATCAATAATATGATTGCCCAACATTTCAATAAAAGTGCTTTTCCCCACGCCCGGTACGCCTGTGATACCTACTCTGATGGAATTACCGGTATGTGGCAGACACTCTTCAATGATCTCTTCGGCCTGCTCGCGGTGTTTCGATCGGGAGCTCTCAATCAGTGTAATGGCCCGGCTGAGGATAGTACGGTTGCCTTCCCGAATGCCTTCCACGTAATCATCAACTGTCAGCTTTTTTTTACGATTTTTCAGGCGTTCCAGTCCCCTGGGATTGATGGAGTCGGAGAGACCATCTTGTTCTCGGGATGCTGATTCGGTTTTATTTTTTGAGTCAGACAATAGGGTGTTTGCTTGGGTTTTAGTTCAGCATAATATTTAACCGGAAAGGACTCGAAGAATATGTTTGGTTAGGTATTCTTATTGATCCAGTATTCCAATGAATCCATAACTTCATCCATATTTTCTTTGATTTCCATGTCTTCAAATCTAAGAAAATGGACTCCCAGCTTTTCTATTTCTTTTTGACGATTCAGATCCGAAACACTGACTTCGGGATGCAAGTGCGTTACTCCATCCACTTCGATCGCCAGTTTTAATTCATGGCAATAAAAATCAACAATATAGTCAAGAATAGGTACTTGTCGATGTAATTGAACACCCAGGCTCGTTTCCTGATTTTCTGCCAAAGCAATACCTCACAGAAAGTCATATTCCTCCTTAACTTTCTTGCCAGCGGCTTTAGTTTAGGGTTATATGGCAGAATTTCGTTTCGAGCCATATTCTATATTTTTGCAACTTGAAAATCCCTCCTTGAGGAGGGTGCACAGATTCCGCGGGTTTTCGGAATTTGAGCGGGAGGTGTCCTTTATTAAGTGGGAGTTTTCACACTCCTCAGATAGATTTGAGGAACAGCTAAAATCTATCATCTCCCCTCGAGGAGTTCTACATTCCCAGTTGGAAATAATTTGCTCTAAAAGAAATTGCGACCTATGGTTTCTTTGAAACTTACAAAGTTGTTCTATCGACAAAATGTTATCATATTGAAGAACAATGATACATAAATAAATGTTATCAAAACAATTGTGGCAATGGAAACAGACAACAAAAAACTTGAGCTGATTCGCTGGCTAACAGAGGTTGAGGATGATGCTATTCTTGAGCAAATAGAATTTATAAAACGAAGCGACCGGGAAAATTGGAATGCTCTTGCAAAGGAAGAGCAAGAGGCTATCCAAGAGGGACTTGCAGAACTTGAGCGAGGTGAAGGAATTGAGCATGATACCGTAATCAATGAGTTGAGAAAGAAGTACTCAGCCGAATGAGTTACTCGATCAGATGGTCACCGCGTGCAGTCGATGACATCTCTATTCAACTGGATTACATTGAGCAGGAATGGAACAGAACCGTTGTAAATAAATTCCTAAACCGTATTGAAGATGTTTTGGAGACCATTGCTGATAACCCTAAGCTTTTTCCTCAAATTCAAAAAAAGAAA
This sequence comes from Halalkalibaculum sp. DA3122, assembly GCF_043951865.1. NCBI lineage: Bacteria > Pseudomonadati > Balneolota > Balneolia > Balneolales > Balneolaceae > Halalkalibaculum > Halalkalibaculum sp. DA3122. The sequence continues at coordinate 39,074 of NZ_JBINJF010000020.1, read as the reverse complement.
GCAATTCGCCGGTGTGTTATAAATTCACATCTTGTACTTTACTACCGCCTTTCCGGAACACAAATTGAGCTAATCACATTCTGGAATACAAGTAAAAATCCAGAAAACTTACCTATAGATTAAACTCTGTGTAACTTTGTGCCTTCTCTGCGCAACTCTGTGGTACAACCCCAACAGCACAATATCTAATCCTACTCCTCCCGGCTCTCAATCAGCACCTTCAAAATCTGCTGGGCGGCCAGCGAAATGACGGTGCCGGGACCAAAGATGGCAATCACGCCCTTGTCGTAGAGAAACTCATAATCCTGCTTGGGAATGACACCGCCGACAATCACCATAATGTCATCGCGACCAAGTTCCTCCAGCTCCTCGATCACCTGCGGCACCAGTGTTTTGTGTCCTCCTGCCAGGCTGGAAACACCTAAAATATGCACATCATTTTCCACCGCCTGCTGAGCGGCCTCCTCCGGTGTCTGGAACAGCGGACCGATATCCACATCGAAGCCGAGATCAGCGAAGCTGGTTGAGATCACCTTGGCGCCGCGGTCGTGCCCGTCCTGGCCCATCTTGGCCACCATAATGCGCGGGCGGCGGCCCTCCAGCTCCGCAAAATCATCTGCCAGCCGCTGGGCTTTTTTAAAATTTTGATCTTTGTCTATTTCTGAAGAATACACGCCTGATATCGATCTTACGGTTGCCTTGTAACGTCCGAACACCTTCTCCATAGCATCGGAGATTTCCCCGAGGGTCGCCCGTTTGCGGGCGGCTTCCACGGCGGTCTCCAGCAAGTTGCCATCGCCGGATTCCGCCACGTCAGTCAGCGCATCAAGTGCTGATTGCACCTCGGCCTCGTTGCGTTCGTCGCGCAGTTTTTCGAGGCGGCGGAGCTGGTTGTTGCGGACTTTCGTGTTATCCACCTCAAGAATGTCAATCGGTGATTCTTTGTCAACCCGGTACTTGTTGACGCCCACGATGGTGTCCTTGCCGGAATCGATGCGCGCCTGCTTCTTGGCGGCGGCTTCTTCAATCCGCATCTTCGGCAGACCCGTTTCAATAGCCTTGGCCATGCCGCCCAGCTCCTCCACCTCCTGGATCAGCTCCCACGCACGGCGGGCGATGCGGTCGGTGAGATACTCAACATAATAGGAGCCCGCCCACGGGTCCACGGCGTGCGTGATGCCGGTCTCTTCCTGCAGGTAGATCTGTGTGTTGCGGGCGATACGCGCCGAAAAGTCGGAGGGCAGTGCGATCGCCTCATCCAGCGCATTGGTGTGCAGCGACTGCGTGTGCCCCAGCGCCGCGGCCATCGCCTCAATAGTGGTACGCGTCACGTTGTTGAACGGATCCTGCTCTGTCAGGCTCCAGCCGGAAGTCTGGCTGTGGGTACGCAGCGACATCGACTTGGGATTTTGGGGATTAAATTGCTTCACCAATTTTGCCCAGAGCATACGCCCGGCGCGCATCTTCGCAATCTCCATAAAATGATTCATCCCGATGGCCCAGAAGAAGGAAATCCGCGGGGCAAACTCGTCGATATCAAGCCCGGCGTCCAGCCCGGTGCGCAGGTATTCCAGCCCGTCGGCCAGCGTGTAGGCCAGCTCAATATCACAGGTAGCACCCGCCTCCTGCATGTGATAGCCGCTGACGGAGATGGAGTTAAACTTCGGCATATACCTGGAGGTATATTCAAAAATATCGCCGATAATCCGCATGGAGGGCTTGGGCGGGTAGATGTAGGTATTGCGCACCATGAACTCCTTGAGGATGTCATTCTGGATGGTGCCTGCCAGCTGTTCTTTGGCCACGCCCTGCTCCTCGGCCGTCACGATGTAAAACGCCATGATCGGGATTACGGCCCCGTTCATAGTCATGGAAACCGACATCTCATCCAGCGGAATCTCATCAAACAGGATCTTCATATCCAGGATAGAGTCGATCGCTACGCCGGCTTTGCCCACATCGCCGGTCACGCGCGGGTGATCGGAATCGTAGCCGCGGTGGGTGGCCAGGTCGAATGCCACGGAGAGCCCTTTCTGTCCCTGGGCCAGCGCTTTTCGGTAGAACTCGTTCGATTCCTCGGCCGTTGAAAAGCCCGCATACTGTCGGATAGTCCACGGCCGGAGCGCATACATGGTGGAATACGGTCCGCGGAGATAGGGCGGAATGCCGGCCGCGTAGTCAAGATGTTCAACCCCTTCGAGGTCTTCTTCCGAATAAAATGGTTTGACCGGGATTTGCTCCGGCGTTTCCCACTTTTCTGCCGTCTTGTCCGGCGGACTTTGGCCGTTTTCGGGAAAGGTCGATTCGTAAGTGATGTCGGCAAAGTCAGGTCTCATAGGAATTAAAAATTAGGAATTAAAAATGAAGAATTGGTGGATTGCTCAGTTCCAATTTTTAATTCTTCATTCTTCATTTTTAATTAAGTTCGATTCCGAGTTTCTGATGGAACTCTTTGAGTGTTTCCAGTACGTTTGATTTTCGGTGGATAAAAGCCTCGATACCCGCTTCCATGTAGGATTCAATCCGCTCCCCGGGATCGCCGGCCAGTACTGCTATCGGTTGCTTGTCAAGAGATTGAAGCTGTTTGCACATTGGCTCAACCAGTTCGGTGTATTCCTGGTCGGAGCTGCACAGAACCACGATATCCGGCTGCTGCTCCTTAACTGCTGTTATAGCTTCCTCAATATTTTCGTAACCCAGCGGATCCTCAATATCGTAGCCTGCGCAGCCGAAGAAGTTGGCGGCGAATGTGGAGCGGGCCTTGCGCATTTTGCGGTCGCCGAGCGGCAGCATCAGCACCGTCGGGGTTTCAGGATGTCGCTCTGTGGCCAGCCGCAGCTGCTCGAAGGCGTCAGTACCCCGGTAGGGCTGAATGTTGCGGAACAGCTGCTTGCCGTGGTCAAATAGCCCGGGAATCACATCGCCCAGCTGGGCCCCGGCTTCAAACTGGTCCGCCAGCGAATTCACAATACGCCCCTGGTCGATCTCCACATCGCGATCCGACTCCTTCAGGGAAACGGCCCGGTATTCGGAATCAAACTTATCGGCCATTCTATCATCCGGGTTGGGATACTGGTTGATGCCCACAAAAATGCGTCCCCGTTCGGCAATGGCACGGTTTCGTTTTTCCACAGAACCCCGGATCACGGTAGCAATAGTACCATGTTTAAGAGCTTTGAAAATACCGCCCTGCTTTTCGATCTCCTGGAACTGTTGCCAGGCTGCAGCTGCAATCTTGTCGGTCAGCATTTCAATATAGTAGGAGCCCGCCCCGGGATCATACACCTGGTCAAGATAGGCTTCCTCCTTGAAGATGATCTGGGAGTTTCGGGCTATGCGCTGCCCAAACTCATCCGGCTGCTGGTAGGAAAGATTGAACGGGTTTATCGTGATCGAATCGCACCCTGCGATGGCGGCCGACATCCCCTCGGTGCTGGTTCGCAGCATATTCGTATGGGGATCATAAACCGGTTTGTTCCAGCGAGAAGTTTCCCCGTGGATGTATGTCTGTGACGATTTTTCTTCGTCAGGTTTATAAGCTTCTACTACTTTTTCCCAAAGGACTCGGGCGGCACGGAACTTGGCTATCTCCAAAAAATAGTTGCTGCCGATGGGAAGCCTAAAGTGAATACGAGAAGCGATGGCATCCACCGGGCAATCCTGTTCAGAGAGTTTGGCCAGGTATTCGCTGCCGGTTGCCAGTGCCAGTGCCAGCTCTTCCGTGATGGTCGCCCCGGCCTCGTGCCAGGTTCGCCCGTCAATTCCAAGGCAGCGTACGCCCGGCAGATTTTGATCACAAAATGAGACCATCTGGGCCGCTTCATCAAGCAATCGCCCTTCCGGCTTGGGCAGCTGACCGTGGATGGCGATGTAGGAATAGGGATCGTACAAAAATGTAGCCTGTACGGAATCCGGATGTACATTGCGTTGCTTCAGTTCATTGTGGAGCAACGCCATAAGCACAGGCGTGCCAAGGCCTGAATCAAAATGGAGGGTCACATCTTCCAAGGCAACCTTGTTCAACAATTCCCGGAAATCTTTTTGGCTTTGGATGGCTGTTCCCTGCAGGTCGCCCCCCAGCCCGCCCTCGGTGCGCTGGACATGAAATTGGAATTGCAGCGCCTCAGCACCGCGCTCGATGGCATTTCGGGCGGTTTCATTGGCCCGGGTGACATCCTGCCCAAAAATGGGCTGGCAGATCTGCCACTCGTTTTTCTCTTTGTCGGGCGGGGGCACGGGACGTGTATGCTCGAGTTCATCCATATCCTCGCGCCGGTAAAAAGGCAGGGCGTTGATACCTTCACCGGTTTCCCATTTCAGTTTCTGCCGGTAGTCGGCGCCTTTAAGATCTTCTTCAATTACTTTTTCCCACTCTTCCCTTGAGACGGGCGGAAACTCCTCAAAGAGTGATTGCCCGGTATCGATCTCCTTATTTCCCATAATCACCTGTGATTTTTATGAAAGATAAACAGTCACATTCTAAGATAATAACAGCAGTTTTTGGGGATTGATTCATATTAAGTTGTCAACTCAGCAGGAAAATGAATATCATTCTTCCGGTTTTGTTCAAAATAAAATAGGGAAACTCACCACATTTTAATCATCTATTTATGGACCAGGTTAAACAAGAGATGATGCCACTTACCAATCTCACCGAAGATGAACGCATGCTGAAAGAGGCCGCCGCTGACTTTGCCCGGGCCTCCATCAAGCCCAAAGTGGAGCAGATGGACGAACAGGCCAAGCTGGATCCCGACCTGATGCAGGAATTTTTTGAGATGGGCCTGATGGGGATCGAAATTCCCGAGCAGTACGGGGGCGCCGGCGGCAGCTTCTTCATGTCTATCCTGGCGATTGAGGAGATCTCCAAAGTGGATGCCTCGGCCGCCGTGTTCATGGATGTGCAAAATACGCTGGTCAACAACGCCTTTCTGCGCTGGGGTAGCGAGCAGATCAATGAGCGATATCTTCCCCGCCTGGCTACCGAGAAGGTCGGCGCCTACTGTCTTTCGGAGGCGGAATCCGGCAGCGACGCTTTTGCCATGAAGACTACTGCCAAGGAGCAGGGCGACCACTACCTGCTAAACGGTGCCAAGATGTGGATCACCAATGCGGCGGAGGCAGACATTTTCATCGTTTTTGCCACGCTTAATCCCGAGGCGGGCTACAAGGGGATCACCGCTTTTGTGGTGGAACGGGATTTTGACGGATTTTCTGTTTCAAATAAAGAAAACAAGCTGGGCATCCGTGCCAGCTCAACCTGCGAGGTGCTGCTGGAGGACTGCAAAGTGCCTAAAGAGAACATCCTGGGCGAACCGGGCAAAGGCTATAAAGTGGCCATGGAGGTGCTGAATGAAGGCCGCATCGGCATCGGGGCGCAGATGGTGGGCATCGCGCAGGGCGCCCTGGATGCCGCGCTGGACTACACGCAACAGCGAAAGCAGTTTGGACAGGCGGTATCTGAGTTTCAGGGGGTCCGCTTCCAGCTGGCAAAGATGGCCACCGATATTGAGACGGCGCGGCTGCTGGTCTACAACGCCGCCCGCATCAAGGAGCAGGACCAGGATTTTACCAAACAGGCGGCGATGGCCAAGTACCACTCTTCGGAGGTGGCTGAACGAGTCTCTTCACTGGCTATAGATCTTTTTGGTGGGTATGGGTATGTAAAGGAGTACCCGGTGGAGAAGTTTTACCGGGATGCGAAAATTGGGAAAATTTACGAGGGGACCTCAAACATGCAGCTCAATACCATTGCCAAACTGCTGATCAAATAATGAGGTCTGGAAGTTCCATTCCATCCTGTTCCCGCTGTTGATGTACTGAAGGCGCCCCGCCTTTTTCGCCATGGAACGAAATTCATTGCCAAAAAATTAGTTTGTATGGAATGATTTGATTTGGTATTACTGTTCCTTCCGCTTGAACCCGAAATAGAGAACAAACGATCGAACAATGGCGTCGAACTGGCAAGAAAAGATTAAGAACCTTGGAAAAGACAAAGAATCCCAAAAGCAGCTGGAAGAGCTGTTTAAAGAACTGGAGAGCGAGAAAGAGCGGTATAAAACCGATCTTAATCTGCTGGAGTCGGCGATCAAGAATGACTACGACTCGATCCTGATCACAGAACTGAACCTGGATGAACCCGGTCCCCGTATTGTGTACGTGAACGAGGGTTTCACCAGGATGACAGGGTACAGCCGGGAGGAAGCGATCGGCCAGACCCCCCGCATCCTGCAGGGGCCGAAGACCGACCGAAAGGTGCTCGATAAACTGAAGCAGCGCCTTAAGGCGGGCAAGTCATTTTTCGGGCAGGCGGTCAACTACCGGAAGGATGGATCCGAATTTGTAAATCAGTGGGATATTCACCCGCTTACCGACGCGGCGGGCAATATAACACACTGGGTCTCGTACCAGCACGACATCACCGAGCGGAAACGAGCCGAGGAGGTACTCCTGGATACCCAGCGTGAGTTTGACGAGCTTCGGGAGGCTTCACACAAAACAGTCCTGGACGTGGATTTGCAGGGAAACATCGTGATGGCGAACAAATCGTTTCGAGAGCTGGTCGGATACAGCAAGGATGAACTCAAGCAGATAAAGGTGTGGGACCTGTTTCCCCAAAAATATCGCGATTCTCTCAAAAGCCGGTTTGACCAGGGAGCGGATGAAGAGCGGTTTGGCGGCCGACATTTCAAGGGCATTATCCGCCACAAGACCGGGGTCCCGATACAGATAGAGGGGGATACGAGGCTCCTGGATCTGAAGGACGGGACGCTGATCCGGGCTGAAATTCTCAATGTCACCATGCAGAAGCGGATTATGGAAACCTTGAAGCGCCGGAATCAGGAGTTTGATCGGCTCATGAGACAGGCGTCGGAATTCACATATCGGCTGCAGCTGATGAATGGCGAACCGATCTTTGAAGCTGTTTCCGAAGAGTTTCCGGTCTTTACCGGTATTTCGGCCGAGTTGGTACGGCAAGAGGGGGGATACAAAGAGTTTATCCACCAGGAGGACCTGGAAAAGGTCCGGAAGCACTATCAAAACGTGTTGAAAGGGAAAAGTTGTACCTGCAACTACCGGATTCACACCTCCGAAGATGAGTATGTGGAGATCATCGATTATGCCAAGCCGGAGTGGGACAACAGCCGTCAGTCGGTCGTTTGCGTGTGTGGAGCTGTAAGCCTGAAGCCTCAAACCGAACCGGCCGTTTAGTCTTGCATCAGCCTGGATTTTTCACCAAGAAATTTGTTCTTCAGCGAGGCAAAGGGGAAATGGCCGTGCAGACGTACTGTTGTACGATGAGCAGGTGATGTTCCCTTTAACGCAGTTGAAGGACAGACCCTTTACACCCTGTCAAGTAAAAAGGCCGTAAAATATGAGGTAAGATACTGCCTGCCATCAGGATACATGACTTTTGCATGCATTATAGTGAGAAATACGGGCTAAACATCGATCAGAATTCTTCTTATCTTGTAAGGAAACAAAATGATCTGTGGATATTTATATTTATGTCTGATATTCAGGAAATACAGCAAGAAATTATAAACGAGTTTCAGGCGCTCAGCGACTGGACCGAGCGATACAAGTATATCATTGAACTGGGTCGTCAGCTCTCCCCTCTTGATGAAGAATATAAAATTGAAGAAAACCTGGTGCGCGGATGCCAGTCTCAGGTATGGCTGCATACCCACCTCGATGACGGCATGGTAATATTTGAGGCTGACAGTGATGCCGCAATTACCAAGGGGCTGGTTGCACTGATGGTCCGTTTCTACTCTGGCCAGGATCCGGACACGATTATATCCACAAAACCCGCATTTATCCAAAAAATCGGGATGGAGAAGCATCTGTCTCCCACAAGATCCAACGGCCTGGCATCGATGGTAAAACAGATGAAAATTTACGCCATGGCATACAAAACCAAGCTTGACCAGCAGGCCGCGAATTAAACCAAATCATCTACAAAACACAATAGCGCGAAGTCGTTGGTTCGCAGGGCAATAGCAACATGCAGCCCAAGGAAAATATTAAGATGCCTTAAATAAGTTTGCGCGGTTTCTTTTTCTTTGTTATTTCTCCCTGTGCATAAAATGAACAACGAACAGGCGATGGGTACTCTATCTGCAATTAAGAAATATGCGCTGGGGCTCGACCTCAGGGAAAACCGGCGGGATGTCATCAGCAAAAGCAGTTTGATCGTCTTGAACTCGGTTTCCTTTTTTTTGGCCGGGGTCAGTATCGTGTTTTTGATCGCCTTCCACCTCAACCGGTCGGTATCCCTCTCCTGGTTTTTTCTATGCGAGGCGGTCGCGTTTACGCTTATCCCGATTCTGGCCAGGCAGGGATATGAAAACAGCTCTAAGCTGCTGCTGATTATTTATGTGGACGTGGCGATAGTCATCCTGAGCTCGGTGTTTGGCACCAACATGCTTATCCAAACCTTTTTTATTCCCGCCAGCGGTCTCTCCATCCTGCTTTTTGACAAGGATAAAAATGTGCTGCGCAATGCCGGTATCGGTTTTTCCATACTTTCCTATTTTGTGCTGGACTACATCATTTTTGACCAGATCTACTTTACATCCGAGGGATACTGGCTCATTAAATGGAGCGTGCTTTCGGCAGCTTTCATCTCCACTTGGATGATCTTTAATTCATTTTCCGAATCGAAAGAGCGGGCCGAGGAGCAGACCCGGCAGCTGCTGGAAGAGCAGAAAGAGCTCAATGCCGAGCTCAACAAAAAGAAAAAGGAGCTGGAGGAGAACCTGGCCGAGCTGGAAAAGGCAAAAGCCAGTGTGGAGGAGGGATCGAAAGCGAAATCGGAGTTTCTCTCCACGATGAGCCATGAAATACGAACGCCGATGAACGCGATTATCGGAATGACAAACCTGCTGGCCAAGGACAATCCCCGGGAAGATCAACTTGAGCAGATCGAAATTCTGGACTTCTCTGCCAAGACGCTTTTGGCACTGATTGATGACATCCTGGATTTTTCCAAAATCGAATCCGGGAAAATTGAACTTGAGCATGCCGAATTTGATCTTCGGCGGCTGGTGCACGAGGTCATCGAAAGCTTCAAGTTTACCGCCGGAAAGAAAGATATTGTGTTAAAAGCGGACGTTGATGAGGATATCCCCGACCTGATATGCGGTGATTCGGCCCGGATGACACAAATCCTAAACAACCTGACAAGCAATGCGGTCAAGTTCACCGAGCAGGGAGCGGTTGAGATCCGGGTGAAATGCAGGGAGCAATATGAAGACCGGGTTCGCGTACAATTGCAGGTCTCTGACACCGGCGTGGGCATCGCACGCGAGAAGCAGGCCGACATTTTTGAGAGTTTTACCCAGGAGCGAACCGATACCACGCGGGTTTTCGGGGGAACCGGCCTGGGTCTTTCGATTACCCAGAAGCTGGTAGAGCTGCAGGGAGGCACCATAGATATCGAGAGCAGAAAGGGGGAAGGAAGCACCTTTTACGTTGACCTGGAGTTCGAGATCGCCGATGAAAAGGAGGGAGAGACGAATGGACTGACTTCAACATCCCAGCGCGTCAACAGTCTTGAGGGGGTCAAAGCCCTGGTGGTGGAGGATAACCCGATTAATCAGAAAGTGATGAAGCGGTTCCTAGATCGCTGGGAGATGGAAATTTCTGTGGCCGGGGATGGAGAGGAGTGTCTGAGGGAGATCAAAAATAACAATTATCACATTGTGTTAATGGATCTGCAGATGCCCAACATGGATGGATATGAGGCAACGCGGCAGATCCGGATGCTGGATGAGGTGCACAAACGTTCGGTGCCGATAATTGCATTGACGGCTGCGGCACTCAAGGAGGTAAAGGAGAAGGTATTTGCCGCCGGCATGAACGATTTTATAACGAAACCGTTCAACCCGAACGAATTGAAAAGCAAGTTGGAGCAGCACGTTCTGAACGAGGATGGAAATTACCTGTAAGAAGGCTTTGAAAAACCAAGAGCTTTGGTCAAGATCAAAAATGACGATATTGGGCCAAAACAGCGGTTTTGCAAAGCTCTCTGTAAGTAAAGACTTTCCCCAGAGAAAAATTTGAAGTAGGGCCTGCTCGTATCTCCCTCGTACAAGATACGGGCAGACAATAACCTGGCATCGGTTGGGGAATCGCTGGCTGTGGTGACGCCAAAACGAAGCGCAATGCCGCCCGCTACAGGGGGCATAAACGTGAAAACGCTTGCCTGCAGGCGGCGTTCGCATAACCCCAATCCCACGTACGATATTCTTTCACCGCTCTGGCAGCGTTGCGTACGCCATGTCTCCAAAAAAATAAAAAGCACCATGAGGGCCATGGTGCTCAAAAATATTACTATTGATTCTAATCGAGGAGAATCACCTCCTGAGCCTGTAGCCCCTTGTCACCTTCAGCTACAGTAAACTCGACTTGCTGACCTTCCTCAAGCTTTTTATATCCCTCCATATTGATTTCACTGTAATGTACGAAGATATCTTCTCCTTCTTCTCGGGAAATAAATCCGTATCCTTTACTGTTGTGAAACCACTTGACGGTTCCAACTTCTCTATCTGCCATAATAAATACTCCAAATTTAACTTCTTTACTACTGTTCAAACGTCTTCTTTGGGAGTAAATATGGTAAAATTCCCCCAACAGACGTCTTAGTATAAAATATTTTTTGGGGATTCCCTACTTTTTATGAATCAGAGCGTTAATTTTTTGGGAATGCAGTACCGGAGATGCTATGTTATTCGCTGAAATAGTTATTGAAACATGAATTTCCCGATGAAAGAATGCCGCCCCTACTTTTTTGATGATGACGGAACTATACCCAATAATCCGAGTCTGCCGCTGCTGGTGTATCCCGGCGTCTTGGAGTCTGCGGAAGGGGATCCCGGGGCCGTAAAGAGGCTGCTTGGCCGGCACAAGTGGAAGGGCGCCTGGGTCAACGGCATCTATTCATATCCCCACTATCACAGTACGGCGCACGAGGTTCTGGTGGTAACCGGGGGATCGGCTGAGGTGCAGTTTGGCGGGACGCAGGGAGAACAGATGCAGCTTGGGGCGGGAGACGCCGTGGTGATTCCCGCCGGAGTTGGTCATTGCAGGATCAGCAGTTCTCCGGGTTTCCAGGTCGTGGGAGCCTATCCCGAGGGGCAGTCGTGGGACCTGTGTACCGGCAGGTCCGGGGAGCGGTCCCGCATTCTGAAAAATATACGATCGGTCCCCTTGCCGGAACGGGATCCCCTTTCGGGCGAACGGGAACCGTTGCTGAGATATTGGGAATAGCCTGTTCCCTTTTTGGACTTCCCAATCAGCTTCCCCTGTTCATTTTTGTACATTAAAAATAAACGCCCCGTTTAGCCCGGATTTCTCGCCAAGAAATCCGGGTTAGCCTAGCAAGTTCCTGGTAGATCGTGAGTTAGCATCTGTCTGAGGATGCCGTGGTTCCCGTGCGAAATGTAGGGCAGCCCGATCCACAGCTTTGATGCGACATCGCATTTGCCCCGGGATAAGAGAATGCCAGGTTTTACTACCTGTTAAGCCGGCTGAAAAAGAGGCGGACCCGTGACGAAAAGGCGCACATCGCCAGGAGCGTCCCCACCAGCGTGGTTACCACTGCCCAGAAAAGGATCGTAGTCATGGGAGTGCCGTTGTCGATAAGCCAGCCCATCATGAAGGGACTCAGTGCAGAACTGAAGACCATGAGGGCGGAAAACATGCTGCGTACGGTGCCCACCGTTTTCGTTCCGTAGAGCTCTGCCCACAAGGCCGATTTTATGGCACCGCCCATCCCCATGGTAGCACCGAGCAGCGCCATATAGACAAAGGCCGACCACGAACCGGGATGGTAGAATGCAAATACAAATCCGGCGGCCATCGGCAGCATGTAATAGGGAAAGATGGTACGGGCCTTGAACAGGTCGATTAACGGCCCCACTCCAAGTGACGATAAAATACGGGCGACCGCAAACATCACGAAGGCGGAAGCGATGAGGGTAGCGGTCCACCCCAGGGATTCGGCCACCGATACCTGGTAGAGGAAAAAGCCGGTAGCCCAGAACGGGGGCAGCAGTACAGCGGGAAAGAGAAAATAGAAGCGATAGTCGCTGAGGATCCGCATGTAGGAGTAGTCGGCGTCGGAGTTTTGAGAGACAGTCTGGTTGTCTTCCTCGAGTTCGCCCTCCTCCTTGCGAAGGATGATATGGATAAACGGGATCATGATGCACGCGATAATCAGCAGAATTGTAGCCCAGGTCATCCGCCAGTGGAACACCGTGAGCAGGGCGGTAACCCCCAGCGGCAGAATCGCTTCCCCGATGGGATAGCCAAGGTTGGAGATACTGAGCGCCTTGCCGCGCTGATGGTCATAAAATTTGGCCATTGCGGTTTGGGCTGTATGGCTGCTCAATCCCTGTCCGGCCAGGCGCAGCAGCAGTAACCCCACAAACAACAGTCCCACGTGCCACGAGATCGCCACCATAAATGAGGCGATTACCAACCCGACCGCCACGCAGGTGCTGTATAGGCGGAGTGGAATATGATCAATCCACTTGCCGAGCCAGGGAAGTACGGCAGCGCTGGTAAGGGTGGCGGCCGAATAGAGCGAGCCAAATCCGGCATTGGAAAGCTGAAACTCCTGCAGGAAATAGGGAACAAACAGGGAGATCAAAAAGGTTTGTCCAAAACTGGAAAAAAAGGTGAATGAGAGTCCAAATGACAGCAGCCGCCGTTCTTTGAGGACAAATGTGAGGTAACTCATTATGTTGTGTAAAACGGGATTGTGTATATATTTAACGATCTTTCAACAAGCCGCAAAGATACGGTTAAATGCGTTAAACATAAAGGAATCCACCACTACTTAATATTGTCTTAATATCCGGAATGTCGATTTCAAAAAACGGTACACCTTGATATGTTAACCTGTTATTCAGGTCTGGAGATGGTTTTAATAAGTCGGTTTTAGAATATTTGATTGATCAGGTCAGCAAAGCCGGAGCGAATTCGAAACCACAGTTAACATTCCATAAGTGAGTATTTAGCATCCGCAGAAATACCGGAATTGATCAAAAGAACGGTTTTGCAAAGGCTTCAATTTGCCTTCCAGCCATCTCTTAAACCGAGCTGATTGCAGTTTAATTTGCTATCTTCAGAGTATCCGAGATATACATTAAATTCTTGCATGCAGAACTCAAAACAGCCTGACACCATCCATTCCCCAGCAAAACCCGATACCTGTATCCTTTGCCACGGCTCCAACGTGCGACTTTTCTACCAGGATGTTACCGAGCAGTACCGCTCCGATTACTATCAGTGCGATACCTGCCGCCTTATCTTTGCCCCTGAACGCCACCGGCCGACTCCACAGGAGGAGCTCGAACGCTACGACCAGCATAACAATGATCCCGAAGATGAGCGGTACCGCGCGTTTCTCGGCCGGTTGTTCAATCCGCTGATCAGGCTGCTCGGGAAAAACAGCAAAGGACTGGATTTTGGCTCGGGACCGGGACCAACCCTGAACATCATGTTTGAGGAGCAGGGACATACAATGCGCATCTACGATCCCTTTTATGCCGATGATCCCTCCGTGTTTGGCGAGACCTATGATTTTATTACCTCAACCGAGGTGGCTGAACACCTGCATACCCCCCGGCATGAGTTCGACCGGCTGTGGAACTGCCTTCGCCCCGGCGGATACCTGGGAATTATGACCAAGCTGGCCGAAGATGACAACGAGCACTTCGCCGACTGGCATTACCGGCTGGATAATACCCACGTCACCTTTTACACGAAGCAGACGTTCCGCTGGCTGGCCCGGCAGTGGAACGCCACACTCGACTTTTACGAGAACAATGTGATGATTTTCCAAAAAAGTTCGTAAAATTCGGGCTGGACTATTGTTTCCAATACATGGAAATCACCTGTTGACCACCTCCCGGGGCTGTTATATACTGATAACAAAGAGACGGGCGAAAAAAACGCGACCGAAATTGAGACCTATCGGGAAAACGCACCCCGGAGATACTGCATAGAACAGGGTGCGGGACGACTCTAAAACAGGATTGAGAACATCGCGGGCCGCACAGGTCCCTGGAAAACCGACATACAGACGACAGGCTTTTATGATGCTTGATTTGGCAGAGTATAAATCAATATTTGAAATATTACCAGTCCCCTCGCTCGTTCTCGCTCCCTCGGGAGGTGACGCCCGGGTTGCGGCCGCAAATGAAGCGTACCTTGATGTAACACGTCTGGACAGGTCGCAGGTGCTCAACAAGGATCTCCTGGCGGACCTGGTTCCGCTCCTGGCAGTCAAAAGTGAATCCCTGAAATCCCTGTTAGCAGTATCCATTGCACAGGTAAAGAAGAGGGCTGAAGCTCATCATACCGATATTGAACTTTGTCGGATCGCCGACTCCTCAGGCTCCCGAGAGTGTTTTTGGCAGTTCACGCACACTCCTGTCATGAATGAAGCAGGCGAAATAAGATATCTGATCCATACGCTTGAGGACATGACCGACCAGTTTACCGAAAGGGAAAAACAGGAGAGGAAGACCCGGAAAGTGCGGACAAGAAGTGAACTGCAGGGAGAGAATGAAGACCTGGAAATGCGCATTGCCCGGAAAATGGCGCAATATGAGGCCGCCAGTGAAGAACTTAACGACTTTATCTACTCGGTCTCGCACGACCTGCGGGCCCCGCTTCGCCGCATTGACGGATTCAGCCAGGAGCTGGTCAATGAATACCTTGACCAGCTGGATGAGACGGGCGCCCACTACCTGAAAAGGGTCCGGCAGGGCGCGCAGGATATGGGCAACCTAATTGATGACCTGCTGAAACTTTCCCGTATCTCGCGGCGCGAACCTGAGTTTGAAGAGGTTGATATTTCCAGGCTTGCAAAAACAGTATTCGATGATTTAATTGAATTGAAACGGGATAACGGGATAGATCTGCAGGTCGAAAAGGATTTACGGGTTGAGGCGGACCGCGGACTGGTAAAAGCGATGCTCACGAATCTGCTTTCGAATGCGATCAAGTTCAGCTCCGGGGAGGAACAGCCGGTGATACAAATCGGGACAACCATCCGTGATACAAAGAAGTTATTTTTTATTAAAGACAACGGCGTTGGTTTTGATCCCCGCTACTCTGACAAGCTGTTCAATGCGTTTGACCGCCTCCACAGCCAGAAAGAGTTCGAAGGCTCGGGCATCGGGCTGGCAACGGTAAAACGTATTATAAATTTGCACGGCGGCGAGATCTGGGCTGACAGCACGCCCGGCGAGGGAGCCACCTTCTATTTTAATTTCAGAACAGAAACATAGTTATGGCAGGAGACGAAAACTATATTTTGCTGGTTGAAGACAATCCCGATGACGTGGAGCTGACAATGCTCGCGTTCAGGAAGAATAACTTTGCCAATGATATAGCCGTGGTGGAGGACGGCCAGGAGGCGATCGATTTTCTGCTGGGTGACGGTCCGGGCGGGGTGGCAGAGCGGGGCTACCCGGAGCTGATTCTGCTTGACCTGAAGCTCCCGAAGCTGAATGGGCACGAAGTGCTGAAGCGGGTAAAGGCAGAACCGGCCACCAGGCGCATTCCTGTCGTCATCCTGACCTCCTCGCAGGAGGAAGAGGACATTATCAGGGGCTACGACCTGGGCGCCAACAGCTATGTGCGCAAGCCGGTGGACTACCAGGATTTTGTGGAAGTGGTGAACAACATGGGAATTTATTGGCTGGCGATAAATAAAAGCTCTTTCTGAAAAGGGCGCGCTATTAATAGCAAGGATTGAGGAAGCGGTATGGGAAAAGTCTACCAGGTATTACTGATTGAAGATGATGAACGTGATGCAGAGCTGATCGAGATAGAGCTGAAAAAGCTCAAAATCGAAATTGAGCTTGAGATCGTCCACCAAAGGAAGCAGCTGGAAGACCGGCTTGAAAACAGCCCGCCCGACCTGATTGTCAGTGATTACAACCTCCCCTCCTTTAACGCGATCCAGGCCCTGAAACTCGTAAGAGAGAAAGATCCGCACCTGCCCTTTATCCTGGTTTCAGGATACATCGGGGAGGAGAAAGCGGTCGATGCGATGCTGGAGGGCGCCTCCGACTACGCCATGAAAAGCAACCTGGGGAGGCTGGGACCCGCAATTCTGAGGGAGATCACCAACTACGAAGAGCAAAAGCAGACCACCAAGATGCTTAGCGAGGCGCGTGATCGGTACCAGGCACTCATTCAGTCGGTGGAAGGCATCGTATGGGAGGCAGATGCCGAGACATTTGAATTTGAATATGTCAGCCCAAAATCACAAAAATTGCTGGGCTACAGCCCGGAAGAATGGCTGAGCAAACCGAATTTTTGGCAAAACCATATCTATCCCCAAGATCGGAGTCGCGCACTCAACTTTTGTCATCAAAAAACACGGGAGGGAGAAAACCACGCCTTTGAATACCGTATGATGTCGGCGAATGACGAGGTGGTGTGGCTTCGGGATTATGTTACCGTAATTACCAAAAATGGCCGCCCGGATCGCCTTCGGGGCCTTATGGTGGATATCACCAAGGAAAAGAAAGCCGAGAAGCAGCGCGACAAAGCCTACCAGATTGCCGAGATCGGCCACTGGGAGCTGGACTTGATCCATGACAAGCTACACTGGTCGGATACCGTTAAAAAGCTCCATGAAGTAGAGCTGGAATATGAGCCGGATCTTGATTCAGCCATCAGCTTTTATAAAGAAGGCAAAAATCGCCAAAAAATAAGGGAAGCCGTCGAGCATGCCATTGAAGACGGCGAACCGTTTGATGTAGAATTGAAAATCATCACGGCCGAAAATAACGAGCGGTGGGTGCGCGCCGTGGGTGAGACGGAATTTCGCCATGGGAAATGTGTTCGCATTTTTGGAAGTACCCAGAACATCACCAAACGCAAGGAGGCCGAACAAAAACTGCGCGATGTGGTGGAACACAGCACCAACCTGTTTTACCGGCACGATACCGACCACAAACTAACTTATGTAAGCCCCCAGGCAGAGCAGTTTCTGGGCTGTACGCCCGAAGAGGCCCGGCAGCAGTGGACCGAATTTGTGACGGATCACCCCGTCAACGAAGAAGGGTTCCGGCATACCCAGAAAGCGATAGAAACCGGCCGCGCCCAGCCCTCCTTCCCTCTGCAGCTGCAGAAAGCAAACGGTGAAAAAATGTGGGTACGGGTCAACGAGGCGCCGATCACCGAAAACGGGCAGACCGTGGCTGTCGTTGGTTCGCTGACCGACATTACCGAGCAGAAACAGCTCGAAAGGCTGTTGGAGCAAGCCCATAAGATGGCACGGATCGGGGCCTGGGAGCTGGATCTGAAGACCGAAGAAATTTTTTGGACGTCTATGACGAGGGAAATTCATGAAATTGATGATCCCAATTTTGCGCCCGACCTGGAAACCGGTATTACCTTTTATAAAAAAGGTGAAAGTCGGGAGACGATTCGCCGGGTGGTGCAACGAGCCATTACAGAGGGCATCCCCTGGGATGAAGAGCTTCAGATTGTGACTGCAAAAGGTAATGAGCGCTGGGTACGGACCAAGGGGGAGCCGTATATTGTCGATGGGGAATGCGTCAGGCTGTACGGCAGCTTCCAGGATATCCACGACCGCAAAGAGGCCGAGCAGAAGCTGCAGCACGTGGCTGATAATATCCCGGGAGCTATTTTCCAGTACCGCCTGTATCCCGACGGGACGGATGAGCTGATGTACCTGAGCAAGGGCGCAAAGGAACTCTGGGGGATTTCACCTGAAATGGGAATGCAGCACAACGAGCTTATCTGGGACCAGCTCCCGGAAGCGGATTACCAGCAGGTTAAACAATCTATCGCCGATTCTGCCGAAGCCATGGCCCACTGGAACGCCCAGTGGAGGAGCCGGCACCCGGAAAAAGGAATCCGCTGGCATGAGGGCAACGGTATTCCCCGCAAGCTGCCGGACGGAAGCATCGTGTGGGACTCCATCATCCTGGATATCACCGAACAGAAACAGGCGGAGCAACAGATTACCAAGATCAACAATAAATTAAAGTTAGCCCAGGAGATCGCCAGCCTGGGGTACTGGGAACTGGACCTTGAGACCGGCAATGTCTATTGGTCGGAGCAATCGTATAAAATTTGGGAATTCGACCCGAAAGAAGTGCAACTGACTACAGATCTTGTTTTTGACCGGATGCATCCCGACGATCGGGAATATTTCAGGGAGCAGCATGAGAAAACTCTGGAGACCGGCCAGCCGCTGGACCTGGAGCATCGCATCTTGCTACCGGATGGTACTGTAAAATGGATACATGTGCTGGGAGAACTTAAAACATCAGCACAGGGACGGCCAATAGCAATGGAGGGAACAGCCCAGGATATAACGAAAGAGAAAGAAGCCCAAATACAGCTTGAGAAAGCATACCAGGAAAACGAGACCATTCTGGAAAGCATCGGGGATGCCTTTTTTGCTGTAGATGAGAACTGGATTGTCACCTACTGGAACAAGGAAGCTGAGCAGGTCCTGGATAAACCCAAAGAGGAGATCATCGGTAAAAACCTGTGGGAGGAATATGATGATGCCGTTGACCTCGACTTCTATACCCAATATCACAAGGCTGTTAATGAAAATGTATCTGTTAGTTTTGAAGAGTACTATCCCGGCGTTGAGAAATGGTTTGAAGTCAGTGCCTATCCTTCTAAAACGGGTCTTTCGGTATATTTCAGGGATATCACCGACAAGAAAAAAAGAGTAGAAAAAATACGCCAGGTCAACGAGCGGTTCGATAAAGTAACCGAGGCCACCAACGATGCCATCTGGGATTTTAACGTAACCGAAGACGAGCTGTTTTGGGGCAAGGGTTTTGAAACCCTGTTTGGGTACGACCTGGATGAGACCAATCCCACCCTGGACTTCCTGGTCAGCCTGATCCACCCCGAAGACCGCGGTGAGGTTGTACAGAAGATTGAAGAATATATGCAACCCGGTACAAAAACCGATTGGTACCAGGAGTATCGGTTCAAAAAGGATGATGGCAGTTATGCCCCGGTCATGGACCGCGCCATATTCATCCGGGACAACCGTGGAGAGGTCACACGCGTGGTGGGCGCCATGACCGACCTGACCCGCCATAAGAAGAACGAGGAAGCCCTCAGGCAGCTCAACCGGGAGCTGGAAAAGCACGCCGAAGAGCTGGCCGCCTCCAACGCCGAGCTGGAACAATTCGCCTATGTGGCCTCCCACGACCTGCAGGAGCCGCTCCGCATGGTCTCAAGCTTCCTGAAACGGCTGGAGAAAAAGTACGGTGACCAGCTTGACGAGAAAGCCCGCCAATATATCGATTTTGCGGTGGACGGGGCCGGGCGTATGCGGCAGATTATCCTGGACCTGTTGAACTATTCAAGAGTGGGACAACATGAGTTTGAACGACAGAATCTTTGCCTGGAGGAGTTGCTCAATGAGATCCTGAAGCTGGAGCACCGGGCGATTGAAGAGAGCGGTGCAACCGTCGAATGGGATCCGCTCCCCGAGATTCGGGCCGCCGAAACCCCGGTCCAGCAGGTATTCCAGAACCTGATCAGGAACGCCATAAAGTATCGAAGGGCGGGCTGCGAGCCGGAAATTCATATCTGCGGGGAAGAGACCGGCACGCACTGGAAATTTTCAGTTTCCGACAACGGCATCGGCATCCGGGAGGAGTTCCAGGAGAATATTTTCAACATTTTCCAGCGGCTGCATACACAGGAGGAGTACTCCGGCACCGGCATCGGGCTGGCAGTGAGCAAAAAAATTGTGGAAAAGCACGGCGGGGAGATCTGGGTGGAGTCGGAGCCCGGCGAAGGCAGCACCTTCTGTTTTACGATCGCGAAAGAATGATAATGGCAGAAACAACCCTCCAGGGGTTTGGAACCCTTGGAGGGTTATGACTATTATGTTGTTGTGCCAACAAGTATTCTGGATTAAAATCATCTTTTTGAAATGGCTTTTACCACGATCAGCAAGTTCGAAGTGCGAAACAATATGGAGGACGAGGTGCGGGAGGCCTTCCGCAACCGGCCGCACCTGGTAGATGATGCCGAGGGGTTTAAAGGCCTGAACGTGCTGAATCCCCGGGAAAATCCGGCGGAATTCTGGCTGATCACGCACTGGGAGACGGAACAGGATTTCCATCACTGGCACAGGCACCACCGAAGCGAGGCCCACAAGGGGATCCCAAAAGGATTAAAGCTGGTGAAACGCAGCTTTGAGCTCCGCTTTTTTGATCACATTACCTCTTAAGGCATGTCCCCATGAAAAAATACAGCGATCTTATAGCGCAGCTGGAAGAGCAAAAGCACCCGCTGGCCGAGCGTATCACCGCACTGCAGTTTAAAAACAACCCGATGCTGGAAGAGCGTTATGGACAGGAGGGCCGAGACCGGTGCCGCGAGGATGCAATATATCACCTTGAATACCTGGTTGAGGCGCTGCGGGTGCAGAGTCCCGGGATTTTCAACCATTACCTGGAGTGGGCCCACCACATGCTCAGTGCCCGCAACATTCCGCTGAGCGATCTGGCGGAAAATGTCAGGTACATCAAACAGGCCGTCCGTGAAAAGCTGCCGGAGGAAGATCTGTCGCCGGCGGTTGATTACCTGGATTCGGGGATCAACCACCTTAAAGATATTAACCCTCACAATGAAACCCATCTGAAGCCCGACAATCCGCTGGTTGAAGAAGCCCGGGAGTACCTCAACCTCTTGCTGAATTCCAAACGGCAGCGGGCCGCCGAACTGGTGGACGAGCTCGTGGATCGGGGCGTATCGGTTTCGGATATCTATGAGCACATATTCCAGGCTACGCAGTACGAGGTGGGCGTGCTCTGGCAGCGCAACGAAATTACCGTGGCCCACGAGCACTACTGCACCGCGGCCACGCAGCTGATTATGTCGCGCCTGTACCCGTTGATTTTTTCCGGTCAAAAGAAGGGCTCGCGCCTGGTGGCCTGCTCGGTCGCCAGCGAGTTGCACGAGATCGGCATCCGCATGGTGTCCGACTTTTTCGAGATGGACGGCTGGGACACCTACTACATGGGCAGCAACATGCCGGACCGCCACCTGATGCAGTCGATCCGCGAGCACGAGGCCGATCTGCTGGCGATATCGGTAACGCTGCCACTGCATATCGGCAAGGTGGAGCAGCTGGTGGACGACATCAGGAGCCGAAGCGAATTTGATCACCTCAAGATCATGGCCGGGGGGTATCCCTTTACCGTGGTTCCGGACCTGTGGGAGCGGATCGGGACTGATGCCACCGCCCGAACTGCCCGCCAGGCCGTTTCAAAAGCAAATAAGCTGGTGAACTGATATGAATATCGACACCCATGAGATCAAAAACGGGCTCTGCCTGGTCTGCAGCCGGGAGGGACAGATTCTGCGGGTGCCGTTCGACGACCTGGAGATGGTGCCGAAGGACCGCCTGCCTGCGCAGTTTTCCGATATCATCGACCGGGAAAGTATCGGCAAGGCGGCCAACTTCTGGGAGGAAATCCTCGACAACGAGTTCGTCTTTGACTACCAGCTGTATGTGAGACAGGATGAGGAGCCGGTGCCGCTGCATTTTTCAGCAGCCACGTTTAACGGGCAAGTCTGGATTATCGCCGCGGCCAACGACGAGATGCTGGAGAAGATGCTGGATGAAATGATGCTGATCAACAACGAGCAGCAGAACAGGATTCGCCGAACAGAGAAAAAGCTGAGCAAGCTGGAGCAGTACCGCCCCGACCCCTCGCTCGACACCTACGATGAAATATCAAAGGTGAATAACGAACTGATCAACGTCCAGCGGCAGCTGATGAAGCAGAACAGGGAGATTTCAAACCTGAATGAACAGCTCAACCGCAGCAACCGGGAGCTGGAACATTTTGCCTATGCGGTATCCCACGACCTGAAAGAGCCGCTCCGAATGATCCGCTCATTCATGCGGCTGCTGGAAAAAAAGTACGGCGACGAACTCGACGAAAAGGCCCGGGAATATATTCACTACGCGGTGGACGGGGCCGAAAGGATGAACGCGATGATCAGCAGCCTGCTGGAGTACTCCCGGGTCGGGCGGAAAAACAGGGAGGCTGAGGAGGTGGATCTCAATAAGGTGGTGGATAAAGTCACCAGGCTGAACCGCTCGGTGATTGAGGAGCACGGCGGCGCGGTGAAGTGCGCAGACCTGCCGGTAGTTGTTGGGCAGGAGGTGCCGCTGCAGCAGCTCTTCAACAACCTGGTTTCCAACGCGCTCAAGTATCGAAAAGCGGGAACAGCCCCGGTTGTTGAGATCAGGTTTAAGGAGAAGCCGAAGGAGTGGATTTTCACGGTTTCCGATAGCGGCCGGGGAATCGCCCCCGAGTATCACGAGACCATTTTTGACCTCTTTCAGCGTGTTGAAAGTGCAGCAGAAGAGGAGACCGGAACCGGCATGGGGCTGGCGATCTGCAAGAAGATCGTGGAGCACCATGGCGGAGAGATCTGGGTGGAGTCGGAACCCGGCGAAGGAAGCACCTTCTATTTTACCATCGCTAAAGAATGATAATGCCAATACCAACCCTCCAGGGGTTTGAAACCCCTGGAGGGTTAAGCCAGATGTGTGGATATATATTTAACTATTAGAATCAGTGGGCTGCAGCGTGATTTGTTTCTACGATCATGACAATATGAAGCATACGGAAGATGTATTACAGTTTGTGATCGAGTGTTGTTACCACAAAAATTCGTTACGTAGCGAAACCAGGTAATGGGGAACACTACATCCCCCAAACCCCCTTCGAAGGGGGAAATTCGTGCAGGTATTTTAGTTCGCGTTCAAATTTGAAGATGGCAGCCTATAAATAAATTATGAGCATTATGTTCCAACAAGCAAGAACATTCCCCCTTCCCAAAAGGGGCTAGGGGGATTTGCCAGAAATTGGAACAGGGTCTAGACACATAAAATGAGATCGGAAAACTACCACCTTATATCCTTCTACACCTCCTTCAAAGGAGGAAGATTCTTGCTTAATTAGAGCACAGTACATGTAATCTGAAGAAGGCAACAGAAGAAATGAATGTTTCACAGTAATTCATAAGCAAACAAGTTCCCCCTTCCAAAGGGGGTTAGGGGGATTTAGCGATAGATATCTTTGGCAAGTACCATAAAATAGATTTCCATAATTTGAAAAATGACTTGCCGCGCACCCGCTCGGGGAGCTTACGAAACGGGCACTACATCCCCCAAAACCCCTTCGAAGGGGGAGTAATTAGCTATTATTGGAATATGGGTTTTATTAAGTACAATCCAAAGCTAAAAGAACGAGCACGGGAGCTGCGCAAGAACAGTACTCCATCAGAGGTTGAACTGTGGAAAGGACTGCGAGCAGGTAAGATGCTTGGATATACGTTTAATCGTCAAAAGCCATTAAATAATTATATCGTGGATTTTTACAATAAGTCATTGAAACTTGTAATCGAAATAGATGGCGATAGCCATGACGAAAAGCAAGTGTACGATAAAAAGCGCCAGAAAAAATTAGAGTCTTTGGGCTGCACTGTTATCCGATTTAACGACGATGATGTGATGAAACATACTGACGGTGTTTTGTACAAAATTGAACAAACGATCAAGAAATTAGAAAAAGATAAGAACATTCCCCCTTCCAAAGGGGGTTAGGGGGATTTAGCGATAGTGAACCCTGGCAAGTACTGTGAAGATAGATTTCCAGCATGTAACAAATAAGCCTGCCGGGAAACCGCTCGGGGAGCTTGTAAAACAGGCACTACATCCCCCTGCCCCCCCCCAAAGGGGGATTTCGTGCGGGTATTTTAGTTTGTGATCTAATTTGAAGGTGGCAGCGAATAAAATTCAGACTTTTAAAAAGTCTCAGATTAACCCAATACCATGTTGAGTGACTACTGGAACAAATACAAAACCCATATCTATGCCAACTGTACCGACCCGGAGGCCCGGCGCAATTCGGTGTACTACTGGCAAAACCGGATGTTTGCGGCCTCGGCGATCTATATTATCCCGCTGAGCCTGGTGGCTGTTATTCCGGGCCTCTACATGGCCTACAAAATGGATCTCAAGCCGCTGCTGCTGGTCGACTTTATCGCGATAAGCACGGTTCTCAGTATCGCTTTTCTTCCAAGAATTTCAGTCTTTACGCGCAAAATACTTTTTAACGGCGTGCTGTACCTGGTCTCGGTTGTGCTGCTTCACTACCTGGGGTCCAGCGGGCCGGGCCTGCTCTACCTGCTCGGCATCTCTGTCTTCGTGGTCCTGAGCCTCGACCGCGTGTACGGGTTGATCATGCTGGCCCTCAATACCCTCATCTGCATCTATTTTGCGCTGGCTATCCACTACGGCTTTGCCAGCACGGTGATTCTGTCGGAATACCAGCTGGATGCCTGGATTGCGATCTCCGCCAACCTCGTATTCCTCAGCGGCACCGCGGTGCTGTTGATTCCCAAGTTGTTCGAGGGGTTGCAGTCTGCTTTTGACGAGCAGGAGGAGCTGAGGAGAGAGCTGGAGGATACCGTGGATGACCTGAACGCCAAAAACGAGGAGCTGGACCGGTTTTCCTACATCGTGTCGCACGATCTCAAGGAACCGCTCCGCATGGTGCGCAGCTTTATGGAGCTGCTGGAAAAAAAGTATGGTGACCGGCTGGACGACAAGGCGCACAGCTATATCCACTACGCCACAGACGGGGCCGACCGCATGAGTACCCGCATCAACGACCTGCTGGAATATTCTCGAATCGGGCGGAAGTACACCTCCTTTGAAGTGGTTGACTTGAACGCCGTCCTCGAGGAAGTGACCGGCTTTCTCGATGCTGAAATTAAAGAAACCGGCGCCCGGGTCACCGTTCCCGACCTGCCATCGATCAAGGCGGTGCCGGTGGCGATAAAAATGCTGTTTCAAAACCTGATGGCCAACGCCCTGAAATACCAGCCGGCGGGTCAGCGCCCGATCCTTGAGATAGCGTACCGCGAGGAGGAGAAGCACTGGCAGTTTTCGGTGTCCGACAACGGCATCGGGATCGACCCGGAATACCACGAGCAGATTTTTGCCGTATTCAAACGCCTCCATACCGCCGAAGAGTACGGGGGGAGCGGCATGGGACTGGCGATCTGCAAAAAGGTGGCAGAGCAGCACGGCGGCGATATATGGGTGGAGTCAGGGAAAGGAAACGGAAGTGTATTTCACTTTACCATTCGTAAATGGTAAGTTATGCAACTTATAAGAGAAAAAAATATTTCCAATAGAAACGAAAGCACAGAGGCTTTATTCAATAGAGGAAGGATTGAGAACGGTCCCCGCTAATGGGATCACAACCTGTTGAGCGTACAACAATTTAGGATACAGCTGTCGAAGCGTGGCCGAGGTGCTGTTACCATCATATAGAATTAATTTCCGGCAATTATTATGGAACCGATACACATTTTACTGGTGGAGGACAACCAGGGCGATATTGTGCTCACCACCGAAGCGTTGGAAGAGGGACAGATAAGCAACTCACTGTCAATAGTACGGGATGGATGGGAGGCGATTCAATACCTGGACCAAAAGGAGGGGTATGAAGATGCAACCCCGCCCGACCTGGTGTTGCTGGATATCAATCTGCCCAAGATTAACGGGCACGAGGTGCTGAAGCACATAAAAAGCAGCCCGGAGCTAAAACAGATTCCCGTGGTGATGCTGACCACTTCGTCCGACCAGGTGGATATCAAAAAATCGTATGAAAATCACACCAACTGCTACATCACCAAGCCGGTGGATATGGATAATTTCATGAAGGTGATTTCATCTATCGAGGATTTCTGGATCTCCATCGTCCAGCTTCCGACTAAAGTAAGATAGTGTAACAAGTATGGCAGCGTTAGAAAAGGAAATTCGGCTTTTGGTCATAGAGGACAATCCCGGTGACTATTTCCTGATCCAGGAATACCTGCTGGAGAAAATCGAGGAACCTCACCTGAAGCACGTAACCACTCTTGCGCAAACAGAAAATGCCCTGGAGGATCACCTTTACGATGCGATCCTGCTCGACCTTGCGCTGCCGGATGCCAGCGGGGAATCCTTGGTACAGCAGGTGGTGGCGATGTCGAAGGATATCCCCGTCATTGTACTTACCGGGTATGAAAATGAGGCATTTGGCCTTAAAACCCTGGGTATGGGTATCGCAGACTACCTGCTGAAAGATGAGCTGACGCCCTTTTTGCTGTACAAAAGCATCTCGTACAGTATCGAGCGGAATCGCGTTAACCGTTCGCTAAAAAAATCGGAAAAGAAGTACCGGGAGATTTTCAACCTGTCGCCCCAGCCGATGTGGGTATATGACCTGGAAACGCTGGCATTCCTGGATGTCAATCAGGCCGCCACCGATCACTACGGCTACAGCAGGCAGGAGTTCCTGGAGATGACGCTCGAAGATATACGCCCCAAAGAAAAAATACCCGACCTTATTGAAGCGGTGGAGCTGTCGCGCGGCAGGGATCAGTTTTTTTATGAGGGGGTGTTCCAGCACCTGACGAAAAGCGGGAAGCTGCTGGATGTAAAAATCAAAAGCAATATCATAGAGTACCAGGGGCGCAAAGCCGAAATGGTACTGGCGGAAGATATCACGGATCAGCTAAAAGCCGAGCGCGAACTGAAGCTCAGCGAGCAGAAGTTCAAGGCCCTGGTCCAGGAGGGAGCGGATATCATCTCCATTCTCGATTCAAAGGGCCGGTACAAGTACTCCAGTCCCAACCACCGGCAGATTACCGGCTGGACCCCCGGTGAGCTGAGCGGGACAGAGGCCGCCGATTATATTCACCCGGAAGATTTAGACGCCCTCTACGAGGCATTTGAGACCCTGGAACACAACCAGAGCAAGCAGCTGCAGCCGTTTCGGTTCCGCCACAAGGAGGAAGGGTGGATCTGGTTTGAATGCGTGGTTTCCGACTTGACAGACGATCCCGCCATCGGTGGATATATCATCAATACCAACGATATCACGGAGCAAAAATACTACCGGGATCTTGAAAAGCTGGAACGCGACGTGCTGGAGATGAATGTCCGCGGCGAGGATACCATCCGGGATATCGCCCGTGAATTTATCCTGGGTATCGAGCAGCTTCATCCCAGGGGCATCTGCTCCATAATGCAGCTAAAAGAGGGGGCGCTCTGCAACTTTGCTTCTCCCGGTCTCCACGATGGATTTCTTGAGGCCATTAATGGAGTACCAATTGGACCGGACATCGGGACCTGCGGGGCGGCCGCCTTTAACAAAGAGCTTGTTATCACGGAAAACATATTCGAAGATCCGAACTGGAAAGCATTTGCTGATATCGCAAAAAAATATAATCTGAGCTCTTGCTGGTCGCAGCCGGTTACCAACAACCAGCAGGAGGTGGTGGCTACTTTTGCCGTCTATTACCGGGAGCCCAATACCCCGAACGAGCTTGAACTGAATACGATCAAGCGTGCAACGCATATCCTCAGGATGCTGTTTGAAAGTTTTGAAAAGAAAAAGACGGAGCGGCAGCTGGCTCTTAGCGAGCAGCGGTTCCGCTCGCTGGTGCAGGACGGCTCCGACCTGATTGCGATCCTGGATCAAGAAGGCACCTACAAATATGTTGCGCCCTCCTCCATCCCGGCGTTGGGGATCTCCCCGGAAGAGTTTACAGGCACCAACGCCCTCGACTATATCCACGAGAATGACCGGGAGCGTATCGCCGAGATAATCGAGAACCTGCCGAGCAGGGAGCGGGCGGAGATCAAGCCCTTTCGATTCAGAAATGCCGGCGGCGATTGGCGATGGGTGGAGACGATCATCACCAACATGCTGGAAAACCCGGCGGTCGAGGGTTTTGTGGCAAACTCGCGGGATGTGACAGAACGGATCGAGCGCCAGCAAAAATTAAAAGAGAGTGTACACCGGTATGAAATCGTCGCAAAGGCCACCAGCGATACCATCTGGGACCTGGACCTTGAGGAAGATACCATCCGCTATAACAGGAATATCTACAGCATGTTTGGATATGCCAGGCAGGAGGTCAAGAAGGTGGGGGAATGGTGGCGCCAAAACTTACACCCGGAAGACCGGGAAAAAGTGCTGAACCAGATCGAGAAGACGCTGGCGGCAAACAGGAACCGGTTCCAGCTGGAATACCGGTTTCAATGTGCCGACGGCAGCTACAAGGATATTTACGACCGCGCATTTGTGGTGACCGACGACAAGGGGGAGCCGGTCCGCATCATCGGGGCGATGCAGGACGTGACCGAGCAGAAGGAGGAAAAAAGGTGGCTCAAGCTGTTTGAGTCGGCTGTGGCAACCACCAGCGAATCAGTGGTGATTATTGAGGCGGAGCCCACCGATCTGCCCGGCCGGAAAATACTGTATGTCAATGACGCCTTTTCGAAAATGACCGGGTACTCCAGGGAGGAGGCGACCGGCAATACCCTGCATATCCTGAATGGTCCCGAAACCAGTCAGGCGAAGCGCGACAAGCTGAGGGAAGCGATGGAACGGTGGGAATCCTGCGAAACGGAATTCATTAACTACACGAAAGAGGGAGAAAAGTTCTGGATTCATGTTTCAATGGCCCCCGTAAAAGAAAAAGATGGGGAATACAGCCACTGGGTGTGCGTGGGCCGGGATGTCACCAACCGGCGGCAGCGGGAGCGGGAGCTGAAGGTTTCGCTGGCCGAAAAGGAAACCCTGCTATTGGAGATCCATCACCGGGTCAAGAACAACCTGGCCGTGGTCTCCGGCATGATGCAGCTGCAGGCGTTCGGTGAAGAGGATGAGCGGGTTCGCCAAAAATTGATCGAGAGCGTCAGCCGGATCCAGACGATGGCCTCGATCCACGAGTTGCTCTACCAGTCCGAAAGTTTTTCCAGGCTGAGTCTGGATGAAAATATTGAGCAGCTTGTTTCTACAATCATCGATACAGTCCAGGTTGCGATAGACCTGGATGTGTCGTATAAGCTGGATCCGGTCATACTCAATATCAACCAGGCGATTCCCTGCTCTCTTATTGTGAATGAAGTGGTCACCAACGCGCTGCAGCATGCATTTAATGGAAGAGATATCGGCCAATTATGGATCGATCTTGATGAGAAGAAGGATCGCATCGAGGTCAGGATAAAAGACAACGGCAGGGGACTGCCCGACAATTTTGGCACCATTTCCCTTGATAACTCCCTCGGCCTGAAGCTGATTGACACCCTGGCTACCCAGCTGGATGGAACGTATTCGTATAAAACGCAGGAACCGGGTGCCCTGTTTACCCTCTCCTTTGAAAAGGCGGAGGTGAAAGGAGTCGGTAATGTACACCTGAAATGAGCGGGCCACTACTGCTTTGAACCCGGGGTTGTCCTCCGGGAATAATACCCCCTGCAACGCTTTGAACCTTCCGGCGTAATTCCTACCTTCCGCCCGTTGACCTCTCATGTTAACGAACGGCAGCGCAGGCCGGGAAAGCGCGCAGCGACCCGGTCACGGCAGAGTCGATGAGATGTGGTCATTCGGTCAGCACAAAACAGATAAATAACAGCTATTCAAAGTATGATCAGATACGCGATACAAAACATCTTTAAAAAGATAGAAAGCCGGTGGGGCGTCGAGAGTTACCGGCACCTGGCCGTTATTCTGTGTGTGTTTTTGATCTCCGGGTTGACGGCTTTATATGTGCGCAAACTCGCTTTTGCGTGGCTGGAGTTTGGCCGGCAAACCCCGCTGTGGGAAGAAGCCCTGGTGTGGGTCGTTTTTGTGATCCCCTCCTATAATATCGTGCTGCTGTTATACAGTTCTGTGGTGGGTCAGTTCGATTTTTTCTGGCGGTTTCAGCGAGACAATTACCTGCGCATCAAGGACCTGGTAACGCAATTTTCGATGAGGAAATGAAATGGCCTCCCCGGACCAGCCTGCATTTATTACCAGTAAATTTAACTTGATTCTCGTTGGAAATACGGACAAGTGTACTTAGCTCTTAAAAAGTAAAGCATCACAGGTTGGGTTGTTGAGTTATTGAAGACTACTGCCATGAGAAAGGGACAATCTTGATCTTTTGAGCAAGCCACTCTCTTAATTACTTCTCGTGTTCAAGAAGAATATTTGGGGTGTAAAACGAGCTAAAGATACAGTTCCGTACTTCATCCCGGGGGTTTAAATTCGTACCTTCGGTATGCCCCTGGCATTATGACAATGGAGCTTTGGAGAACCAGTAACTTTTTCAAAACTCTTTAAGGGACCTTTGCGGAACCTGCTATTTTGCTGGGAGGTAGTTGTACTACCGACCCTGGTGATCTTTTAACGGGAGTACAACGCCCTCAGAACGAGGAATTGAGGGTTGTGCAAAGCCCTCTTTAAAATAATTTCCAATTAACCCACAGTTTACAGCAAGGTATTCTATGCGTCTTGAAACGAAAGCGATCCATGCCGGACTCGATGTACTGAAGGAATCCAAAGCGGTAGTTCCGCCGCTGCAGACGAGCACTATTTTTGAACACGATAAAGAGGGGCACAAGCCCGGTGACCTGACCTATACCCGGGCCCAAAATCCGAACCGGGCCCAGCTTGAAGTGCTGATCACGGATTTGGAGGAAGGGGCTGCCACCGCCACCTTTGCCTCCGGGGTAGCGGCAGCGGCGGCCGTATTCCAGGCACTTGAGCCCGGTAACCACGTGATCATGCCGCAGGATGTCTATCACGGCAACCGTCTGTTGATCAAGCAGTTGATGAGCCGGTGGGGCCTGCAGGCCGATTATGTGGACACGACGGATCTCAACAAGATAGAGGAGGCGATTAACAAGCAGACAAAATTGATCTGGCTCGAGACCCCCTCCAATCCGCTGCTGCTGGTTACCGATATCCCGGCAGTCTCGGAGCTGGCCGGAGAGCACAATATTTCGGTTTGCGTGGATAATACCTGGCCGACGCCGGTCAACCAGCTGCCGCTGGAGCTTGGGGCGGATCTCTCCCTGCACTCCACTACAAAATATTTTGGAGGACACAGCGATATCCTGGGCGGGGCCGTCGTGGCCAGGCGGGAGGACTCCTTTTTTGAACGAATCCGCAGTATCCAGATCACCGCCGGGGCCGTACCCTCCCCGAGGGATTGCTGGCTGCTCTCCCGCAGCATCCGAACCCTGCCCTACCGCATGCGGGGACACAACGAAAATGCAATGAGGGTGGCTAAATTCCTGCAGGGCCATGCAAACGTTGAGAGGGTGTTTTATCCCGGCCTGGAAAGTGACCCGGGCCACGAGATCGCCCGCAACCAGATGAGCGGTTTTGGAGGAATGGTCTCGTTCCTGTACCGCGGAACCCGGGAAGAAACCATACAGGCAGTAGGGCGTTCTAAGCTGATAATGCGGGCTACCAGCCTGGGGGGCGTGGAAAGTACGTGGGAGCATCGCCGCAGCAGCGAGGGTGACGACTCAACGACCCCACAAAACCTCGTGCGCATCAGCGTGGGACTGGAACACCCGGAAGACCTTTTGGAAGACCTGGCACAGGCGCTGGGTTAACAGGGCAGACTGGCTAACTAACCAGCTTTCCTTGTTCCCTTTTTGATTATTCAAAAAGAGATACTCCATCCGGGTTAATCAAACACAATCGTCCGGTTGTTGTGGATAAAGACCCGCTCTTCAAGCACCAGCTGCAGTGCCCTGGCCAGCACAACCTTTTCCACATCGCGACCGGCCTGGGCCATCTGGCGTGCCGTGTAGGTGTGGTTGACCGGCGTCACATCCTGGGCAATGATCGGACCTTCATCCAGGTCTTCCGTCACAAAATGAGCCGTGGCCCCAATAATTTTGACTCCTCGCTCAAACGCCTGGCGGTAGGGACTGGCACCGGCAAAGGCCGGCAGAAAGGAGTGATGGATGTTTACAATGCGTTCAGGATATTGATCGATAAATTCAGGTGTAAAAATGCGCATATATTTCGCCAGCACCAGGTAATCGGGATCATACTCATTGATGATCTCCGTAATTTTCTGCTCATGGTCGCGGCGGCTTACCCCTTCGTGACTCACGCAGTGAAACGGGATGTCAAACGAATCCGCAAGCGAACCCAGTGTGGCATGATTGCTGATGACCGCCTTGATATCTGCAGGCAGCTCACCATACCGGTACCGAAGCAGCAGGTCTCCCAGGCAGTGGGGCTCTTTGGTGGCCATCACCACCACCGACCGATTGCCCCTGGGCGTCAGACGGATATGGGCCGCATCGGGCAGTACGCTGTTCAGGTCCTGCTCAATCTGGCCGGAGTTGTCAGATCCCTCAAAAGCCGTTCGCATAAAGAAGTGATCGGTGGCGGCATCGACAAACTCCTGGTTACTGATGATGTTCAACCCGTGATCGTACAGCACGCCGGTGATTTTATGAACCAGTCCCTTCTGGTCGGGACAATCGATTAACAGTACTTCCTGCTCCATAATAATTGTTCATTTCTGTTGTTCAAATGCGGGGCGTAAATTACGAGTAATAAGCAAAACAGCAAGAAATTGTTATGGTTCTGTAGTAATAAAATTCGGGTACTGTTCTGTAATATTAACCTGAATTCGACTTAGTGATCTCAACCAGAATGCCTGTTTGCCTTGAAATGACAGGAAAACAGTCCCTCCTCGAGGAGGGTGGCCAATTGCATGGGTCTGGCGATTGCGTCGGGAGTTGCAGGTCTGACATAGAGAATAACACCCCTCCCGCCTTTGGCGGGGCTCCCCTCAAGGGGAGAATAAAGACCTGCCCCAAGAAATTAAGAAACAATGTTAAAGCTGGAAGATATATCTAACTCGCGTTAATATTACAATAAAGGAACACCGGTAACGGCGTCCTTTTTTATATGGGAAAATGCTTGTTAAACCGCTTCCAAAAAAACTCTGAGGTCCTGATAAACAGGCCTGATTGGAGGTTCCAAACACGTTATATTTTGATCTATGGCACAACAAACTCAGCAGCAACAACCGACGACCGAACAACGTGAAATCACCCAGAAGGAGCCGATTGCGGCCATTGCCACGCCGATCGGGGAAGGCGGAATTGCGGTGATCCGGGTATCCGGGAAGAACACGATTGAGCGGGTAAACCGGGCGTTCACGGGTACCGATCTGAACCAGGAAAAGAGCCACACCGTGCATTTTGGTAAGATTGTGAACAAAAAGGGAGAGGTCGTGGATGAAGTGTTGGCCACACTGTTTCACAGTCCACGGTCCTATACCGGAGAAGAGACGGTGGAGATCTCCTGCCACGGCGGGGTGCTCGTCACGCAGGCGGTGCTGGAAGCGGTGCTGGCCCTCGGTATCCGTTCGGCGGAGCCCGGCGAATTCACCCAGCGCGCCTTCCTCAACGGCAAGATGGAACTCAGCCAGGCGGAAGCGGTGGCCGACCTGATCCACGCCAAAAGCCAGAAGGCGATGGATGCGGCCCACCAGCAGCTGGAGGGGCGGCTGGGCGAGCATATCAAGAAATTTCGACAGCAGATCATCGACGCCACGGCGATGGTGGAGCTGGAGCTCGACTTTATTGAGGAAGATGTCGAATTTGCCAACAAGGAGCAGTTGAAAGAGCTGTTGCTGGCCCTGGATGCCGAGATTGACCGCCTGCTCGACACCTACGAAACCGGCCGGCTGGTAAAACATGGGGTGCGTACGGTGTTCATCGGTCAGCCCAACGTGGGCAAGTCGACCCTGCTGAACACGCTGGTGGGCAAAGACCGGGCCATCGTCACCGATATTGCCGGCACCACGCGCGACACTATTGATGTAGACTGGAGTTACGACGGCCTGCTTTTTAAACTCACCGACACCGCCGGACTCCGCGAGACCGAGGATCTGGTGGAGGCCGAGGGCGTCAAGCGTTCCCAGAAGGCGTTTGAGGATGCCGACCTGGTGGTCTACCTGAAGGATCTGTCCAGGAAGGGGACCCCGGAGGAGCGAAAAGAGATCGGGACTTTCCAGAAAAAAGCGGGAGATACGCCCTTCCTGCTGATCGGTACAAAGAATGACATTGCGCTGGAGGTGGAGGATGAACGGATGGCGTATGATCTCAAAATATCGGCCCTGGAGGGCGAAAAGATCGAGGAGCTGAAAAAGCTGATGAAACAGCGCGCCCTGGAAAACAAGGACTACGACACCTCAAGCCTGCTGGTTACTTCCAGCCGCCACCGGGAGGCTTTGCTGAACGCGCAGGAAGATGTGCAAAGTGCCATCCAGGCCCTCGAGCAGGGAATGACCGGCGACTTCCTCTCCATCGACCTGCGCGCCGCCCTGAAAGAGCTCGGCACCATCACCGGCGAAATCACCAACGAAGATGTGCTGGACAGTATCTTTTCACGGTTCTGTATCGGTAAGTGAAGTAGTTTTCTGTTCTTTGGCTAACTCCTTTTAATCCTTTCAGTTAGCCTGATTTAAGCACATCTTATTTATACTTGTTTTGTTGTTATTTATCAATTCTTTGTTGTTATATTGTTGTTAGAATCAATTAGCAACAAATAGCAACAAAAATGAAAGTACATCTCAGGCAGAGAAAGCAGACTAAGAAAGGTAAGATCAGCCTTTATCTGGAGTATTATAAAGGCACTATCAAAACAGATGAAGGGAAGACCAAAGTTCTGAGAGACTATGAGTATCTGGATTTATATCTGATTGATAATCCTCAGACTAAGCAAGAGAGACAGACCAACAAAGAGACTCTGGAGCTTGCCAAAAGCATTAAGGCAAAAAGAGAGTTGGAGATCAAAAATAACCAGTATGGCTTTAAAAGAACAGGCAATCAGAAAGCTGATTTTGTGAAGTTCTTTAAAAAGCAGAGAGATAAAAGAGAGGATAATGAGAATACCTGGAGTAATTGGGATTCATCTATCAAACAATTTATTGACTATGCTGGTGAGAAAGTGCCGTTCAAAATGATTGATGAGCAGTTCTGTGAAGGGTTTAAAGATTATCTCTGTAATGTGGAGAAAACCTCTGGGGATACTCTGGCAACCAGTACTATCTCCTCATACTTTGGTAATTTCAGAGGAGCACTCAGGCAGGCAGTTAAGGAAAAAGTAATTCCTCACAATCCAGCCAAAGATGTAGAACTGCCAACTGTCAAAACTCCTAAAAGGGAATACCTAACAAGAGAGGAGCTTAGAGCAGTGGCCAAAGAGGAGTGTAGGTATCCTGTTCTTAAAAGAGCCTTTCTATTTGCCTGTTTAACAGGTCTCAGGTGGTCTGATGTACAAAAGCTTACTTGGTCTCAGATTGTAGAGTCTGAGGATGGCTGGAGGGTTATTTTTCACCAACAAAAAACTGATGGACTCCAGTATCATGATATTCCTGAGAATGCACATCAATATTTAGGAGAAAGAAAAGCGGATGATGACAGGGTGTTTAAAGGCCTCAAATATTCATCATATATGAATGTAGCTCTCCAAAAGTGGATGATGAAAGCAGGAATAACCAAAAATATAACCTTTCACTGTGCCAGACATACCTATGCAATCTTACAGCTGGAATTGGGAGCAGATATCTATACAGTCAGCAAGCTGTTAGGCCATAAGAATTTAAAGACTACTCAGATTTATGCTGATATCCTGGATAAAAAGAAGAGAGAGGCTGTTAACCGCTTAAATGATATTGAGCTATGAAAACAGAGGAATTCTTTGAGCAAATTCTTAGTGGAGAGTTGAAAGAGCTGGATATCTATAATCATGCTCAATCGTTAACTGATGATTTTCAGGATGACAAACTCAATTTACTTTGGAATGAATACTGGGAATATCTTAATAGGAATAAATCCTTTAGGACGCAGATAAGTAGCTTAGATGATTTTATGCCAGAAGATCCTTTTGAGTATAGGTTTAAACAATTAGGTAAACTGCTATCAGAGAAAAGAGACAATACCTCAGCCATTTATGATCAGTTGTCAAAAGAAGATACTGAGTCAGCTAAATGGTTAAATAGTATTCAAAAGAGAGATACCTATAAATTTTTTGAAAAAATAAATAATGGAGAAATATCAGAGTCAAAGCAATGGAATTACATTGAAAATCAAACAGATTATAAATTACAAAAGTTAAAGGCTTTAAGGCATGATTTGGATGAATATTTGCTTATTAAAAAAGCTCCTTTTCTTCAGAATATTGATGATCAACAAAAAAAGGACGTGATAGATAAATACAATGACAAGGGATGGGAATTGCCAATAATTGAGCAAATTTATGACCCAAAATTGGATAAATGGAGAGATAGAAAAGGAGATGAAAAGTTTGATACAGATTCAAAGAAATATAAGGAGGAGATACTACCTGAATTATTAGACTTAGAAGCTATCTTTTTTCCAGATAAATTCAATAACATAAATCACTTTGAACTTAAGTTATTGCAAAAAATTGAAGAGGTAGAAAATAAAACTGAAATAGAATCAGTAAGTTCTAAAACTCAGCATAAATCTAATAATACTATTCAGCAAGAAAATAATAGTATTAGCTTCTCAGTATTGGACAAAATTGTATATCTAACAGGTTACTGGTATCATGGAAATGAATCAGCCATTGATGAATTACTAAGGAACTCAACTGATTTTATTGAGATCACTGAGAAGTTTGAAAAGGAGCTAAAAAGAAACATCGTCTTAGCTCAGTCTGATTCATCATTAAAAAGACTTTTCAAGCATTATTTACTTGAAATGAATGATCTTTATAGAAGTGAAAATAAAATTCAGGATTTAAAATCCTATGGCAATTCACCTAATTCACACAAAGGAAAATATAGGAACTACAGATTTAAAAGAAGTAGAGATGATGAATATACAGAAGCTGATGAGTTTCAGAATTATATCTTAGCAAAAGATGAGTTTTTGAGCATCATCTTTGAAAGCCTCAGAAATAATATACACAGAACTGGACTCTCAATTTCTTATTTTGAAAAGGAGCTTAAGAACTCATTTCTATTTTTAGATGGTGAATTAATAAGGGAGTTTAATATTGCTAAAGATATTGAAGGTATTTATAAAACTGATGAGACTTTAAATCAAAACCACATCAACTGGCTTAAATCTGATGATTCACTGGAGCAGTTTATAGAGGCACTAATAAAGCAGAAACTAATAGAGGAAAGAGAGTCTGAGGATATCATCAAAGATCATTTTGAGCCTGTCAGAGAGCAGATTATAGAGCCTGAGCCTATTGAGTGGCTTAATACTCAGGCTTTACTTGCTTATATGATTGATGAACTGAATGAAAATCATATACAGACCAATAATATTTGGAAGGATACAGCTCCTCACTTTTCAGTAAATGGACAAACTCCAAAGAATCTTAGGCAATCTGCTAAAGGTTACAGAGATAATGAGACTGGTAGGAATGGAGGCTTAATTGGCAAGCCTAAGAATCATCAACTCATAGACAATATTCTCCAGAACCTACCTGAATAAAGCCCCCCTATCACTTAAAAGCTTTATCCTACATTACATAAATCGCTATATCAGCTTTTTTTCTCTCTCTGACTTCTGAAAAAACTATAAGGGATAGATAATACTTTTACCATTTACAGCCCCTTTACAGTAAAGGCTGGTCTATTTTTATGCTTTCCTGAGTTGTTAATATTTGGAATGCAATTGCAAAAAACTTCAGACCGGCCGGTCTATTATTTCCAATTTTAAACCATAGGAATAATGGACTCTGTAAATTTAGACCAAAGACTAACCAAAATAGAAAATCTGCTATTAGAGCAGAAAACAGTACTAAATTTTAATGAAGTAGCTGAATATACAGGCCTATCAAAAAGCTACCTGTATAAGCTCACATCTACAGGAGGTATTCCCTGTTATAAGCCAACAGGCAAGAAAATTTACTTCAAAAAGGATGAGATAGATCAATGGCTCCTCACTAACAAAAAGCTTTCATCTGATGAAATAGATGAAAAGGCTGAAAACTATATCCTGGGAGGTGGCCAATAATGAAACAGGATATAGCCTATTTCAAGTTTTTGAACTTACCAGAGCCGATAAAGAAAGCCAACAATATCAGGTCAAAAAAGAGGCTGGATTGTATTCAGTACTCAGGAGATTACAAAGGCCTGGATTGTCTAAAGAATAATAAAGGAATGCTCTTCTTTTATAAGACTCCAGCCAGAGAGTTTGTTAATGCCGATTCTCAAAGAGTGGCTGAATGGAGTCTCACTAAATCCAGCCTCAATGTTACCAGCCTTTTTATAGAGGATCTGGACTATCCAGAGCTGGCTTATGGGTATCCTAACAGCTCCAGACTGCTTAACAATGGAGATAAAAATCCATTCTATCCATACAGGAATGATGGCTATTTGTTCATCATGAATAAGGATATTACAGAACTGGAGATGCTGGTTATTCCAGACAGCAGAAACCTGATTAGATCCTTTTATCAACTTTTGATAGATGGAGAGTTGGACTCAAACATCAATCAACTCAGACAGCAAGCTCAGGCCTTTTATGACTATGGTCTATAGTAGTAAGCTGTTACTGATGACAAATTTTGTTAATGATGTTTGATTCTTTAAAGCTATATCTAAAACAGGAGAGAGCCAGTAATACAGATTTGCTGGCTCAAACTCCTGTCCATTTAGAGAAGATAAAAGAGCATAGGCAAACTGGCAGAATACACTATTCAGGTAAACTTAAAAATCTGAGTATTTATGTATCTGAGAGAGGAGTTTCCATAAGAGGGAGCCTGGCTAAATACTACCTGGATGATAATCTCCAGACCTTAACCAGACAGGATACTGAGCAGGCAATAAATAAACTCACTGATGATCTTCATATACCTGTAAAGAAAGCTGATGTATTCAGAATAGATTTTGCTTATAATTTTGTCATGAAATATGAGCCAACGATTTATTACAACTATTTAGGAGGCAGTCAATATTTCAGCAGATTTAGACAGCCTAAGAGCCTTTATTATAAGAATGGTAAAAGGACTAAGCTTTTTTATGATAAGCGGTCTGAGGCTAAAAATAAGGCTGTGGAATTGCTACAAAAAA
The DNA here is from genome assembly GCF_043951865.1 of Halalkalibaculum sp. DA3122. Classification (NCBI taxonomy): domain Bacteria; kingdom Pseudomonadati; phylum Balneolota; class Balneolia; order Balneolales; family Balneolaceae; genus Halalkalibaculum; species Halalkalibaculum sp. DA3122. Next base: position 77 of record NZ_JBINJF010000020.1, on the reverse strand, counting down.
ATGGACAGTGAGTTAAGCCAGATCATGCAGCCAGTTCTTGTTGTTGGGTTAAATAATCTTGCATTTCCGCAGGCGTG